>JAUSLL010000016.1 GCA_030649335.1 Parvibaculum sp.
ATTGAGCGAGGCGAGGTTGCAGGCCGTGTCGTCGAGGAACATATATTCCGAGCACGGATTGCTGGCGCGGATCTCGCCGGAGGCAGGGCAGGTGTGCCAGTCATTGATGGTGGTGTGGAACTGCAAGCCCGGATCAGCTGACGACCATGCGGCCTGACCGATCTGGTCCCACAATTCGCGTGCTTTCAGTGTCTTGGACACTTTGCCGTCGGTGCGGCGTTTCAGGTCCCAGTCGCCGTCGCTCAGAACGGCGTGAAGAAACTCGTCGGTGAGGCGCACGGTATTGTTGGAATTCTGGCCCGAGACGGTGAGATAGGCTTCGCCGTCCCAATCGCTGTCATAGGTTTCAAAGTCGATGTCAGTGTAGCCCTGACGTGCGAACTGGATGACGCGCTGGATATAGTTTTCCGGCACATGCAGTTTGCGCGCGGCAATGATCTCGCGCTTGAGGGCGGGGTTCTTCTTCGGGTCGAAGCAATCGCCGTCCGGCCCTTCGCAATTGACGCAGGCGCGCATGATCGCGCCGAGGTGCTTCTGGTTGATCTTGGAGCCGGTGACGAGCGCCGCCACTTTCTGCTCTTCCTTCACCTTCCAGTTGATAAAGTCCTCGATGTCGGGATGATCGGCATCGACGATGACCATTTTGGCCGCGCGCCGTGTGGTGCCGCCCGATTTGATCGCGCCCGCCGCGCGGTCGCCGATCTTGAGGAAGCTCATCAGGCCGGATGACTTGCCACCGCCCGACAGACCTTCTTCTTCGCCGCGCAGGCTTGAGAAGTTGGAGCCGGTGCCGGAACCATATTTGAACAGACGCGCCTCACGCACCCAAAGGTCCATGATGCCGTTTTCATTGACGAGATCGTCGTTGACGCTCTGGATGAAACAGGCGTGCGGCTGCGGGCGTTCGTAGGCGCTGGTTGAGGCTTTGGTCTTGCCGCTCTTGTGACCGACGAAATAATGACCCTGCGCCGGACCGTCGATGCCATAGGCCCAGTGCAAACCGGTGTTGAACCATTGCGGGCTGTTGGGCGCGGCGATTTGTGCCGCCAGCATATAGGCCATCTCGTCGCGATAGGCGGCAGCGTCCGCCTCGCTGTCGAAATAGCCGCCCTTGTAGCCCCAATAGGCCCATGTACCGGCCAGACGGTCGAAGACCTGACGCGCATCACGCTCGCCGACAAAGCGGTCGTCGGGACGCAGCGCGGCCAGTGCCTCGTGGTCAGGCTCTGAGCGCCACAAAAATTCGGGAATGCCTTCCTGCGGGACTTTGCGCAACACGGCGGCGACACCGGCGCGGCGGAAATATTTCTGCGCGAGTATGTCGCTCGCCACCTGGCTCCAGCCCGCGGGCACCGTCACATCAAATGACTGGCCGACGAGCGAACCGTCCGGATTGCGGATTTCGCTGGTGGTTGTACGAAACGAGATACCTTCGTAAGGCGACTGGCCCTCGATCGTGAAGCAACGCTGGATACGCATCGAACCCCCGGCTTTGGTGTTTTGTCGTTTAGGTCGGCAGGGGTGGGACGCTTTTTCAACGGTTCAGGACAAGTGCTCCCGTTGCGTCCGTCCAACCCGCCATTCAACCACCTAAGTAATTGAATTTACGAACTTTTCGGACGCCCTATCGGGCATTCAGTCCTTAAAACCAGTATCCGGCCTCGCGCCGCCCCTCGACGAATGGAAATCTTGGGCCTAGTCCGTCCTTTGGTCAAGCCATAGTGGTTTGATGCAGTAAAAGCGCGATATCTGGGGCAGGGGCGTGGGCCCAAGGCCACCCGAATCGCCAGCGAGCGACAATTTCAGCCGGTTAGGCGAAAGGTAATATTTGCGAGGGTATGCTGGGTGAAACCAGGAAGGTGGAGCCGGCCGGGAATGACCGAACAAACAAGCACAGCACTAGGCAAGCCGCTTAAGGATCTCGATATCCTGATCGTGGACGACAATGCCAACATGCGCCTTCTGGTCCGCACTATTCTGCGCAGCTTCGGCTTGCAGGATGCGCGTCAGGCCCGCGACGGCACCACGGCACTCGCCGAACTCGAACGCCGCATTCCCTCGCTCATTATTTCCGATTGGGAAATGGCCCCGATGAACGGGCTGGATTTCATTCGCGCTGTGCGCCGTGTAGGCCGCGAGCCGCTGTGCTTTGTGCCGATCATTGTGCTCACTGCCCATGCCTCGCGTCAGATCATCGAGACGGCCTTTGCCGCTGGCGCAACGCAGCTGCTGGTGAAACCCGTGACGCCTGCCAACCTCTTGCAGCGGGTTAATTGGGTGCTGGAAGACGACCGCCCCTTCGTGAAGGTGGATGATATCTACCGGCAGGAAATGCGGCTACCCAAGCCCGCGCCCAAATTGACGTCCGCACCAGCCACCAAATCGAACCAAACTTGGGCGCTGGACTGAAATCCCAGCTCATCGGACCTAAAACAAAGCCTTAGGGCCCGCGATTGAGCGACAAACAACACCCCCCGCCACTGGACCATTCAGCCCTCGGATGCCATATTCGGCCCGTCTTCGCTTGAAGACAGAATCGATTTTATGGCTCCGCTGCGGAGCCGCGTAACGGTGATCTTATGGGCCTTTTCTCTGAAGTTTTCATCTGGTGGCAAGGCCAGACAATGGGCACGCGCTTCTTCACATGGAAGTACGGCAAGCTCGTCGGCAAGGACGAACAGGGAAACCGCTATTTCGAAGCGAGCAAAGGCCAGAAGCTGGGCGGCTATCCGCGCCGCTGGGTGCTTTACAACGGTTACGCCGAAGGCTCGCGCGTCACGCCCGATTGGCATGGCTGGCTGCACAACACCGTGCCGAACCCGCCGACGGACGAAAACTACATCGCAAAATCATGGCAGAAGCCGCATCGCCCCAATGGCACCGGCACCGCCCACGCCTATCGCCCGCAGGGCAGCATTGTCGTAGGTGGCGCACGCCCGAAGGCCACCGGCGATTACGATGCCTGGAAGCCCTGAACGATTTGACTGAACACCTTTCGCCTTTACGCCCCGCAAACACGACGACGATCTGAGGACACCTATGCAAAGCAACTTCGTCGAAACGCTTGTCGGCGCCATCGTGGTCATCGTCGCCGGTGTCTTCCTCTATTACGGCTACACAAATTCCGGCATGCGCAGTTCCGGCGGCTATCACGTCAAAGCGGAATTCGACCGCGTGGACGGACTGGCGAGCGGCAGCGATGTGCGCCTCTCCGGCATCAAGGTCGGCACCGTTGTCGGCCAGTCCATTGATCCGCAGAACTACAAGGCTGTGGTGACAATGAACCTGACGCCGGATGTGAAAATTCCCGACGACAGCAGCGCCCGTATCACCAGCGAAGGTCTCCTCGGTTCCAACTACATCGCGCTTTCACCCGGCGGCAGCGAAGACTATCTGGCCGAAGGTGGCGAGATCAGCTTCACGCAAGGCTCGGTCGATCTGATGGGCCTGATCGGTCAGGCGGTCTTCTCCGCGACCGGCGACAAGGACGAATCCAAGAAATGAAATCTCCCGCCCGCAGCAAGATGACAGCATTCGCTTTTGCCGTCGCTCTGGCGACACTGGCAGGCGCGAGCGTTGCTTCCGCCGCGCCCTATAGCGAAGCCGTGTTCGGCGGGCTCGACAAGATCACGGCGCGTGTTTCAAAGTTCAACGCCACGCTCGACGAGCCGACGCGCTTTGGCGCATTGGAACTCACCGTGCGCGCCTGCGACATGCGCCCGCCGGAAGAAATGCCGCAGACGGCCGCCTTTGTCGAAATCCGGCAGGTCAACGAAGACGACAATAGCGTCGATCCGATGCCGATTTTCAAAGGCTGGATTTTCGCCGAAAGCCCCGGCCTCAACGGGCTGGAGCACCCTGTCTATGACGTCTGGCTCAAGACCTGCAAAACCGCCATCGCGCCTTCCGCTCCGTAAGTTACCGGCAGGCGTCCGAACTCGGCATGTTCCAGCGTCGCCATGTGCAGCTTTGCGCGATAGACGTCGCGTGAAATCTCAACAGTTCCGAATTGCGAAAGATGGTCAGTCACAAATTGCGTGTCGAGCAATGTGTAACCACCGGCAATGAGGCGCGCGACGAGATAGACAAGCGCCACTTTGCTCGCGTCTGTCTCGCGGCTGAACATGCTTTCGCCGAAGAAGGCCGCGCCAAGCGACACGCCATAAAGCCCGCCGACGAGCCGCCCGCCTTGCCAGCATTCAACGCAATGGGCATGGCCGCGCGAAAATAATTCGCCATAGAGTTCGAGAATCTGATCGTTGATCCATGTGCCTTCGCGCGCCGGACCGCTCTCGGCGCAAGCCTGCATGACCTGACGAAAACTCGTGTCGATGCGCACCTCGAAAGGCGCGGCTTTGACGGTGCGCTTCAAACGCTTGGGCAGATGAAAACCATCGAGCGGCAGGATGCCGCGATGCTCGGGATCGATCCAGAACAGGTTCGGATCATCCCGCGCTTCGGCCATGGGAAAGACGCCGTAAGCATATGCCCGCAAGAGCACATCGCTGTCGATGGTGCTCAGGGTCCTGTTGCTCATATTGTCCGCTTGTTCATGCCGCTGCCGCTCCGGTAGCCAGAGTTTCATTTTAGCCGACGCAGCGCCAAGGCGATAGCGCAACTAGGGTGACATTGGCGTGAAATTCCAGCCGTTGCCTCCGCTGCTCATGGCATTCAGCGTCGGAATATGAAAGTGTCATGACGCAAAGCGGGCCCAGAGGAGAAGACTTGCAGATGCTCGAACATATCGGACCTGCCTTCATCATTTCATTCATTGTGGCAACGGGCATCGCGGCGCAATGGCTGTCGTGGTGGTTGAAGCAACCGGCGATCCTGCTGCTCCTCGTCGCGGGCGTTGTGTCAGGCCCCGTGCTGGGCGTGCTGAAGCCGGACGAGTTGTTCGGCGACCTGCTGCTGCCCGCCGTGTCGCTCGGCGTTGCTGTCATCTTGTTTGAAGGCAGCCTCACGCTCAAATTCAGCGAGATCAGAGGCCACGGGCAGGTCGTAACGCGGCTCGTCACCATCGGTGCGCTGGTGTCGATGCTGACGATAGCGGTGGCCGCTTGGGCGCTTGATTTGTTCTCGTGGGAAGTCGCGCTTCTGTTCGGCGCGCTTGTCTCTGTCACGGGCCCGACCGTCATCGTGCCGATCCTGCGCTCGGTGCGGCCCAACAAGAGCCTGTCCAATATTCTTCGCTGGGAAGGCATCCTCGTCGATCCGCTCGGCGCGATTGCGGCTTTGGTCATCTTCCAGCTTGTGGCACTGGGACCGGAAGGGGTGGGTGACTATCTGCTGATCGGCAAATTATTCGGCGTTGGCGCAGGCATAGGTGCCGTCGCTGCCTTCGGCCTTGCTGTCGCGCTGCGTCGCCATGTGATGCCGGACTATCTGCGTAATGTCATTTCACTCGCCTGCGTGCTGCTCGCCTTCTCGGTGTCGAATGTGCTGGTGCATGAATCCGGTCTTCTGGCAGTCACCGTCATGGGTGTCATTCTGGCAAACCTCAAAGGCCTCGACACCGAAGAAATCCTCAACTTCAAAGAGAGTCTGACGGTTCTGCTGACATCGGTTCTCTTCATTGTGTTGGCGGCGCGTGTGCCGTTGCATTCGGTCCACCTTGCGGGTTGGGGAACGGCGCTGCTGCTGCTGTTCATTCTGTTTATCGCGCGGCCTCTGTCGGTGCTCGCCTCCACGCTCGGCTCGTCGCTGCCTTGGGCGGAACGCGCCGTGCTGTCGTGGATCGCACCGCGCGGCATCATCGCTGCCGCCGTGTCGGCGCTCTTTGCGCTGCGGCTTGAGGAAGCGGGCGTCGAAGGAGCCGAAAGTCTCGTGCAACTCACCTTCGCCGTCATCGTCGTGACAGTCTTTGTGCAGGGCGTCACTGCGCGCCCCTTTGCGCGCTGGATGGGTGTCGCCGAACCCGATGCGCGCGGCATGTTGATTGTCGGCGGCAATCCGGTGGCGCACGCCATTGCCCAGAGCCTCAAGAAACTCGACATCGAAGTGATCGTGGCCGACACGTCATGGGAGCAAATTCGTCATGCGCGCATGACGGGCCTGCGCACCTATTTCGGCACGGTCGTTTCCGACGACGCTGACCAGCGGCTTGATCTTGTCGGCATCGGCATGTTGTTCGCGCTGTCACATCGCGCACCGCTCAATGCGCTTGCCTGCATTCGCTATGGCACGGAATTCGGTTCGGCCAATGTCTTCAATATCCGCATTGCCGACACGGCGGAACGCGCGACGACGCCCGCCGGACGCACACTCTTCAAAGACAATGTAACGCTGGAAAAACTGGAAGCGCTGATTGTGGAAGAGGGATTTGAAATCCGCCACACGCGCCTCACCGGCGAGTTCGATTTTCACCAGATGGAAGAAACGCAGAGCGAAGAGAGCATTCTCCTCTATGCCGTGTCGCCCGATGGCGCGATCTATCCCTTTGCCAGTGACCGCACCTTCAAGGCGGGCAAGGGCTGGCGCATCGCCTATCTCGACAAGACCGAATGGACCGTACCCGAAGACAAAACCAAATCAGCGGGTGAGCGCGCCAAGGCCCATATCAGCGACCAGATCCCGAAACCCCTTCCGGGCTGATACCCGGACAATAAAAAGCCCCGGCATCGTTTCCGATACCGGGGCTAAATCTTGTCAGCGAAAGCTCAGAGGCGTTCGATGATGATGGCCGGTGCCATGCCGCCGGCGGCGCACATGGTGACGAGGCCGCGCTTCTTGCCTGTGCGTTCCAGTTCATCGAGGATCGTGCCGATGAGGATCGAACCTGTCGCGCCGATCGGATGACCCAGAGCCATCGCGCCGCCGTTGACGTTGACCTTGGAGCGGTCGAGCTTCAGATCACGGATGAACTTTTCAGCGACGACGGCGAAGGCTTCGTTGATTTCCCACAGGTCGATATCGTCAACCGTGAGACCGGCCTTTTCGAGAACCTTGCGGGCGGCGGGCACGGGCGCATTGAGCATCAGCGTCGGGCAATCGCCCATGTTCGCTGTGGCGATGACGCGGGCACGCGGCTTCAGGTTGTTCTTTTTGGCGTAGGATTCAGACGCAAGCAGAATGGCGGCTGCACCGTCCACAACGCCCGACGAGTTGCCGGCATGGTGGATGTGGTTCATTTTGTCCTTCAACTGCGGATAGACGCGCTGGATGAGGTTGCCATAGGTGTTGCCCAGATCGTCAACCGGAATGTCCATGTACATCGGGAAGACGGGCTTCAGCGCACCAAGACCTTCGAGCGTCGTTGACGGACGCGGGAATTGTTCGTGATCCAGTGCGATGGAACCATCGAGGTTCTTCACAGTGATGAGCGATTTGGCAAAACGGTTTTCGGCAATGGCGACGGCCGCACGCTGCTGCGAGGTCAGCGCGAGCTGGTCAACCGCGTCGCGGTCGATACCTTCGAGTGTCGCGATGGCGTCGGCGCAAACGCCCTGCTGCGTCTGCGGATGGATCGAACGCAGATGCAGGTTGCCCGCATCCATCATCGGCGGTGTCTTCGGATCGGCGGTCGATGATGTGTAGCTCATCATTTCGCAGCCGCCCGCGATGACGAGGTCTTCCATGCCGGACATGATCTGCGCCGTGGCAAGGCTCACTGTGGTGATGCCCGAACCGCAGAAGCGGTCGAGCGTCACGCCCGAAGCTTTGATGTCGTAACCGGCGTCGAGTGCGGCCATGCGGCCCATGTCGCCACCCTGCGCGCCGCGCTGCGAGGACGTGCCCCAGATGATGTCGTCAACTTCGGCTGTGTTGAGCTTGTTGCGTTCGGCAAGCGCCTTCAGAACAGTCGAGCCGAGGTGCTGGGGGTGAAGGTGGGCAAGCGCGCCCTTACCGACTTTGCCGACGCCGCGCGGGGTGCGGACTGCGTCGATGATATATGCTACTGACATGGGTCTTGGACCTTTCCTGCTAATGTCTGTCGCCTCTTACGCGGCGATCTTTGGCGGTTCTGATTGAGCGGTACTTTAAACCATCTTGGCCGACATGCATGTGCAATCCGCGCACGCCCTCCAAAGGGTGACGCAACGGAACGGCTCATTTCGGGCGACGGTTAGCGCGCACCCCGAAAATATTTTGGTAAAACGGCGGCTTAAACCTTGGTCTTGAGGTAATTCTCGAGCCAATGGATGTTGTATTCGCCGTTGATGAAATCGGGCTCGTTGACGAGGTCCTGAAACAGCGGGATCGTCGTCTTGATGCCGTCGATGACAAATTCATTCAGCGTGCGGCGCAGGCGCATCAGGCACTCGTTGCGATTGCGCCCGTGCACGACGAGCTTGCCGATCAGGCTGTCGTAATAGGGCGGAATGCGGTAGCCCGAATAAGCAGCACTATCGACGCGCACACCAAGACCACCCGGTGTGTGGAAATCTTTGATCGTGCCGGGCGATGGCGTGAAGGTGCGTGGATCTTCCGCATTGATGCGGCATTCGATGGCGTGGCCCGAGAAGGTCACGTCTTCCTGACGGAAGCTCATCTCCAGCCCCGCCGCGATGCGGATCTGTTCGCGCACAATGTCGATGCCCGTGACAGCTTCCGTGATCGGATGCTCGACCTGCAAACGTGTGTTCATTTCGATGAAATAGAACTCACCGTTTTCATAAAGAAACTCAATCGTGCCGACGCCGAGATAGCCGAGCTTGCCGATAGCATCACGGACGATCTTGCCGATCTTTTCGCGCTGTAAATCATTGAGGGCAGGCGACGGGCTTTCTTCCAGCATCTTCTGGTGGCGGCGCTGCAACGAGCAATCGCGTTCACCCAGATGCGCCACATTGCCATGTGCGTCGGCAATGATCTGCAATTCGATGTGACGCGGTGTGCCGAGATATTTTTCCATGTAGAGCGCATCGTCGCCGAAAGCCGCTTTGGCTTCCGCGCGCGCGGTCGAAAGCGCGCCCGACATTTCTTCGCGCGAATTGGCAACCTTCATGCCGCGACCGCCGCCGCCGGCAGCAGCCTTGACGAGAACGGGATAGCCCGTTTCTTCGGCGACCTTATAGGCTTCTTCGTCGGTCGTGACCGCGCCGTCGGAGCCGGGCACACAAGGAATACCGAGCGAACGCGCTGTGACTTTGGCCTGAATTTTATCGCCCATCAGGCGGATATGATCGCCCGAAGGTCCGATGAACGTTATGCCATGCGCTTTCAGAATATCGGCAAAGCGCGCATTCTCCGACAGGAAGCCGTAACCGGGATGCACAGCATCCGCGCCGGTGATTTCGCAGGCCGAAATGATCGCCGGAATGTTGAGATAGCTTTCGCTGGCGGGCGCAGGCCCGATGCAAACGCTTTCATTGGCGAGGCGCACATGCATGGCATCCGCGTCGGCCGTGGAATGCACGGCAACCGTCTTGATGCCCATTTCGCGGCACGCACGATGGATGCGCAGCGCGATTTCGCCTCGGTTTGCGATGAGTACTTTTTCGAACATGGCCTCAGGCCTATTCGACGATGATGAGGGGTTCGCCGAATTCGACCGGATGGCCGTCTTCAACGAGAATCTTCACCACCGTGCCCGCCTTCGTCGCGGGAATATGATTCATGGTCTTCATCGCTTCGATGATGAGCACGGTCTGACCGACGCTGACCTTGGAGCCGACGGTGACGAAAGGTGCCGCACCCGGTTCAGCCGAAAGATAAGTCGTGCCGACCATCGGCGATGTGAGCGCGCCGGGATGGGCTGCATCGCTCACCACCGGTGCAGCGGCAGGCGCTGCGGCTGCGGCGGCTTGGGCGGGCGCACTCACGGAGACAAAGCTGCCGCCGATCTGCCGTGCGACGCGCAAGCGCACCTGTTCGGTTTCAACTTCGATTTCGCTGAGGTCGGTCTCTTTAAGGAGAGCCGCGAGTTGCCGGATCAAGTCCTGGTCTACGCCTGATTTGCTCATCTCGCTTGCTTTAGTCCCTGGTTTAGAGCTGTCGGATTTAGCTGTCGGTTTGCGGGTTGAGGACAATGTCTCAATTCCTGTTCTATTTGGATAAGTCGGCGAGGATCGCGTCGAGGGCCAGCGTGTAGCCTTTCACACCTAGGCCACAGATGACGCCCGTGACGACCGACGACACATAGGAGTAATGACGGAATTCTTCGCGCTTGTGCACATTGGAGATGTGCACTTCGACGACCGGAATGTCGAGCATCGCCAGCGCATCATGGATGGCGATGGATGTATGCGCATAGGCCGCCGGATTGATGATGAGACCGGAGGCCATCGAGCGGGCTTCCTGAATCCATGTGACCAGTTCGCCTTCGTGATTGCTCTGCAGGCACAGCACATTGACGCCGCGCGCTTTAGCGGCGGTGGCCACGAGCTTCTCGATGCCCGCGAGCGTCGTGTTGCCATAGATTTCCGGTTCGCGCAGGCCGAGCAAATTGAGGTTCGGGCCGTTCAGCACATAGACGGGCTTCGTCACAGCTTTCGACGTTTTGGCGGACTTGCTTGCCTTGACGGTGGCGAGCTTGATCACCTTGGAAGTTGAAACCGCTTTTCTGGCCATTTCCTCGTCGAAATCCTGTACGCGCCGCATCGTGCTGGCTTATGGAACACGCCCCGATTCGAGGCGGTCCAGTTATACGCAAGTCGCCCCAGCCGCGAAAGGCCTTAACAACCGCGCAATCAGCCCCATTTAAGTGTGTAGCAGCACCCGGATGGCAACTTGGTGAAGATGATGCGGGCTATCGCTTGAATTGAGAGGGTTCCTCACCCATTATCCCGCCAAGATGGGCCATTTTTTGGACCTCAAAACGAGCAGTTTCCCCAGCGGTATCCCCATGCAACTCACAGTCAACGGCGAGCGCCACGACGTTTCCGGTCCGATCAGCCTTTTGGGCCTGATCGAACATTTCGGTCTTGAGCCGCGCAAGGTAGCCATCGAGCGCAATCTCGAAATTGTGCCGCGCTCGACCTATGGTCAGACGCAACTGGGCGAGGGCGACCGCTTGGAGATTGTGCATTTTGTTGGCGGCGGCTAGTGCGCCGCGGGTTGTCGGCGGTGGTTAATGCGCCGCGGGTTGTTGACGGCGGCTAGCGCCCTAATCGGGCAGAGGAGTTGAAATTGGTTGAGACGGCGAAAGTCGGTAGTGGTTTGGCGGGTGGCACGGCAGACGATCAGTTCATGATCGCAGGCAAGACCTATCGCTCGCGCCTGATTGTCGGCACCGGCAAATATAAAGACCTCGCGGAAAACGCCGCCGCCGTGGAAGCGGCAGGCGCGGAAATCGTGACGGTCGCCGTGCGCCGCGTCAACGTGACAAACCCCAAGGAGCCGATGCTCGTCGATTTCATCGATCCCAAGAAAGTCATGTATCTGCCGAACACGGCAGGCTGCTACACGGCTGATGATGCGCTGCGCACGTTGCGCCTTGCGCGTGAAGCAGGCGGCTGGAAACTGGTGAAGCTGGAAGTGTTGGGCGACCAGAAAACGCTCTACCCCGACATGATCGAAACGCTCAAAGCCGCCGAAGTTCTGCTCAAAGAGGGCTTCGACGTGATGGTCTATTGCAGCGATGATCCGATCATGGCCAAGCGTCTCGAAGACATGGGCTGCTGTGCAATCATGCCGCTTGCCGCCCCCATCGGTTCGGGCCTCGGCATCCAGAACCCGATCAACATCCGCCTCATCATCGAGCAATCAAAAGTGCCGGTGCTGGTCGATGCCGGTGTCGGCACAGCGTCGGACGCCGCCATTGCGATGGAACTCGGTTGCGATGGCGTGTTGATGAACACAGCAATTGCCGAAGCCAAGCATCCGCTGGTGATGGCGCGTGCGATGAAGCTCGCGGTCGAGGCGGGGCGTCTTGCCTATCTCGCAGGACGCATGCAGAAGCGTAAATACGCCGATCCATCGTCACCGCTGGCAGGACTTATCTAGCTCTTAGCGGCGCGGGCGTCTTTGATTGCCAGTTTCAGATCTTCGGCGCTCAGCGCACCGGGATGCAGTGCATCGCCGATCACAAACGACGGCGTACCGCTGATCTTCAGCGCTTGAGCAAGCGCTTCATTGCGTTCAATGGTCTTGGCAAATTTCGGGTCGGCCATGTCGCGGCGCAGGCGCGCAATGTCCAGGCCGACGCTTTTGGCGACCGCCATGACTTCGTCTTCGTCCAGCGAGCCCTTGTGCATGAAGAGGGCCTTATGCATCTCGAAATATTTGCCCTGCTTTTCCGCTGCCATGGTCGCATAGCTGGCGATGACCGATGACGGCCCAAGGATCGGGAATTCCTTCAACACGAGGCGAACGTTGCCATCGGCCTTGATCGTGTTCATCAGCGGCGCGAAGGCGCGTTTGCAATAGCCGCAGTTGTAATCGAAAAATTCGACGATAGTGACATCGCCCTTCGGATTGCCCATCACAAATGATGCCGGGTCATCGAAGATCGCCTTGCGATGCTTGGCCACCGCATTATTTTGCGCGCTTCTTTTGGCGGCTTCCTGACGGGCATCGAGCTCCGACATGACCTCGATCATAACTTCAGGATTTTGCACCAGATAGTCGTGAACAATCTTCTCGATGGCTTTGGTCTCGGTCTTGCTGAATTCAGCAGCCATAACAGGTGCCGGGGCAACCAGCAGAGCAAGGGTCACAACGCCGGCCGCTAAACGCGAGGCGATGGTCGAAACACGAAAATTAAACACGACTAATGTCTTTCTGGCTTATTGGTAATGGCAATATCTTGTGCCCGCAGCCATTCCGGCGAACCGGATTTGAGCAATGATTGAGCTTTGAGCGCATGGCCGAATGCATCGGGCTGCGAGCCTACGGATTCGTAATATTCTGCGGTGGACAGTTCTGCCATGCCGATTTGATTCATGCGGCCATAGGCGATCGACAGCTGATAATAGGCAAAGGGATTGTTCTTATCGCGGCTGATAGATTTTTTCAGCAGCGCGAGTGCTTCCGCCTCATACGCTTTTTTCTCGGCCGAGAGCAGCGATCGCCCGAGTGCCAAATCGAATTGCGGTTCATTGGGGTCGAGAGCCAGCGCTTTACGATAGCTCGGGATCGACTCCGCAACCTTGCCGCCTTCAAATTCGATCTGGCCTTTCAATTCCCATATATAGGGATTATTCGGCATTTTGGTGAGCAGCGGGGCAAGCTCCGCCAGTGCCTTCTCGTCGGCGCCATCCTTGTGATAGGCGACAGTGCGCGCGTAATGCGCATAGTCGCTCTGGTCGCTCAACGGATAGCGGCGCAGCGTCACGGCGCTATCATCGACATAGCCAAAGAGCTTGGCCTGCACCATTTTCATTTCATGGATGCGTTCAGGTGAGTCCGGCGTGTCGTAATAGGGTGAGGCCTTAACGCGTTCTTCCAGTGAAGCAAGACGGTCTTCGGAAATCGGATGGCTGCGAACGAACGGGTCCTGCGACTGCGTGCTCAGTGCTTCCTGATCGCGGAATTTTTCAAACAGCATCAGCATGCCTTTGCCGGACTGATGCGACCGCTGCAAATAAGTTGCGCCCGCTTGGTCGGCGCTGCCTTCCTGCTGGCGGCTGTAGGACAGGATAGAGCGCTCAGCGACCTGCATCCCGCCCGCGAGGATCGCCATGCCTGCGTCGCCCGCACCGGCGGCAATCGCGGCCACACCGGCGATCATCGACGCATAATAGGGGATGGCGGCTTTGCCCATGGCCTCAGCTGAGCGCGAACGGTGAGCACCCGCCATATGGCCTGTTTCATGGGCGATAACGCCGATGACTTCCATCGGGGCGTCTGCCTGCGTGATAAGGCCGGTGTTATAAAACGCATCCTGTCCGCTGATGACGAAGGCGTTGATGTTCGGGTCCATGACGAGATGGATGGTGATCGCCGAAGGCGTCATTCCGGCGGCCTGCCAGATGGGCAGCGAATAGTCACGGAGCATGCGTTCTGTTTCGGCGTCGCGCACAAGGGTGATGCCGTTGGCATTGGCGATGCTTGCGGGGAGGGCAAGGAGCGCCAGCATGGCAAATGCGCCTGCACGGGCGATTGCAGTACCGCAAGAGCTGCGCATCAACTTTGGCTTCGACAAAAACATACTCACTCCCTTGGCCCAGCCTGCCACTATTATGAACTGGAATTCGGCTCGAATTGCCGAAACAAACAGAAATCGCCCAAATCAGACCGCCGAAGTCACCGGCGACCGATTTTCGGGCGCGGCCCGCCACCGATAGACCGGCAAACCGTATGGTCGGGCGCCTCGCACGTCAATCAAACCTCTGTCATATTGCACCCCGCTTCTACGATCGGGCAGCCTGATTCCGGCGCAACCCGACGAAGCGGCCGCATCACGGTCGGAATCGCCTGACATGCCGATTATAGTAAACGCTGAATCGAGGCCGAATTGTGATTTGGGCATCAGCGCGACGAGCGGGCGGACAGAGTAAACAAGGCAAATGCCCTCGGGCACGAGTGTGGGAGAAGTGATTTTGCGAAACAGCGTGTGGACATCAATCGGTGCTTCGGTGCTTTTGGCCTCGGGCCTGTCTCTGGCGGCCTGCGCGGACAAAGGCTCCAGCTCACCGCTTGGCGCAACATCCGGCGGCAGCAGCCTCGAAACCAAGACCCAGCGCGATAGTATCGGTGCAAAGAAACTGGCCAGACAGCCCGGCGGCTCATTTGCCGGTGCGGTCGTCGCTGACGAGCCAACGGCAGCACTTGCTGCGCGCGCTGTACTGGAGCGCGGAGGCAACGCCGCCGATGCGGCAACCGCACTTTATTTTGCATTGTCGGTGACTTATCCCGCCGCAGCGGGTCTCGGCGGCGGTGGCATTTGCCTCGCGCGCGAAGGCGGCAAACCGGAAGTGACATCCATCGCGTTTCTGCCCGGTGCAGCCGCCGCAGGTGGCTCGGTCGCCGTGCCTGCGAACGTGCGCGGCATCGCGCTGATGCAGGCCAAATTCGGCACGGCCGCTTGGGCGACATTGGTGTCGCCCGCCGAACGCTTGGCGGCCACCGGCTATCAGGTGTCGCGCGCCAGCGCTGCACAGCTTGCCGATCAATCCGCAAAAATCGGCAGTGCGGGTGACATGGCCCGTGTCTTTGGCCGCAATGGCACGGCCTTTCAGGAAGGCGATATCGTAACGCAGCCCGATCTCGCACATGTGCTCGGCCTTGTGCGTGCCCGTGGCGTCTCGGGTTTTTACAACGGTGAAGTGGCACACAAGCTCGTCGATCAATCCGCAACGCTGGGCGGGGCGCTCACCGCATCCGATCTGCAATCCTATCGACCTGTTGTTGCGCCCGCGAGCATGCAGGACACAGGCAACCTCAGCCTGCGTCTGGCTGCAACAGACAGCGCGGCGGGTGCCTATGCCAATGCGCTATGGCTCAAGCAACAGGATGGCGGCGACACAGCAGATGTGAATTACGGCTCGACATCATTTGTGACGGTCGATGGCTGGGGCGGGGCGGTTGCCTGCGCCCTGACGATGAACGGCGCTTTTGGCATCGGCCATGTAGCTGACGGCACCGGCATTGTTTACGCCGCGACGCCCGCATCACCGATTGCCGCCAAAGCATCGACCTATCTCGTACCGATGATGGTCGTTCGCGATAAGGCGAGCGACGGGCTCTATGCCGCAGCCGCTGCCGCCGGTACGCCGAAAGGGGCGAAGGCGATTGTCGCAGCTGTTAGTGCTGCCCTGACGGGAGTTGAGGGCGCAGCGGAACAGGCATTGGCATCAAGCGGCGCAGACGCCCGCTCGCCCGCCAATGCGATCATCTGCGATGAAGGCCTGCCGCGCGGAACCTGCTCGCTCAACGTGAGCCCCCGTGGTGCGGGTGTTGGCTTCGGCGCGACGGCCCGATGACGGACATTTTCCATGAACGGGCCTGAAGCTTCCGCGCGCAGCGGCGTCGCACCCTTCCTCGCAATGGATGTCATGCGCGAGGCGACCGCACTGGAGCGCGATGGAAAAACATCGCGCCGGATCATTCATCTGGAAGTTGGCCAGCCCTCAACGCCCGCGCCGCATCTTGTGCGCGACGCGGCGGCGCATGCGCTGGTGCATGAGCGTCTCGGCTACACCGACGCGCTGGGCCTGCCGAAGTTACGCGCCCGCATCGCGCGGCATTACGGCGACCGCCACAACGTCGATGTTGCGCCCGAGCGTGTGGTCGTCACCTCAGGTTCGTCCGGCGGCTTTGTGCTGGCCTTTCTTGCCTGTTTCAACCCCGGCGCGCGCGTGGCGATTTCCGAACCCGGCTATCCCGCCTATCGCAACATCCTGACCGCTCTCGGTCTGGTGCCGGTCGGCATCCCTGTGGGGCCGGACACACGCTGGTCACTCACACCTGAGCTCATCGACGCAGCCGAACGTGTGCACGGCACCATCGCCGGGGTGCTTGTCGCAAGTCCCGCCAACCCCACCGGCACAATGCTGACGCCGGAGGCGCTCGCCGCGCTGAGCCGGTCCTGTGCCGATAAATCCCGCTGGTTCATTTCCGACGAAATCTATCACGGCATCAGCTTCGGCATGGACGAGGCGACGGCACTGTCGTCGTCAACGGACGCCATCGTCGCCAACAGCTTTTCCAAATATTACAGCATGACAGGTTGGCGTCTCGGTTGGCTCGTGGTGCCCGACCGGTTGGTGCGTCCGCTGGAAAGGCTCGCGCAAAATCTGTTCATCTCGCCGCCCGCAATTGCGCAGGAGGCCGCCGTCGCTGCCTTTGACGCCACCGACGAACTCAACACCAATGTGGCGCTTTATTCGGTGAACCGCGATCTGCTGCTCGACGCTTTGCCCGACGCAGGCATCAGCCACTTTGCGCCCGCAGACGGAGCCTTCTATCTTTATACCGATGTGAGCGACCTGCTTGCCAAAGACAGCAATATGA
This sequence comes from Parvibaculum sp., assembly GCA_030649335.1. Lineage (GTDB taxonomy): Bacteria > Pseudomonadota > Alphaproteobacteria > Parvibaculales > Parvibaculaceae > Parvibaculum. Next base: position 16,837 of record JAUSLL010000016.1, read on the forward strand.
CGAGCGTGGAATTTTGCCAGCGCATGTTGCATGAGGCGGGCGTCGCCGCGACACCGGGCCTCGATTTCGATCCTGTGCGCGGTCATCAGACCGTGCGTTTTTCCTTTGCCGGTGCGACCGCCGATATGGCCGAAGCCGCCGCGCGTCTCAAAACTTGGTTGAGGTAAGAAATGGCCGTCAGTGCTGAATACAAGGACTTCATCCTCGAACAGCTCGAACCTCTAGGCCCCGTCCGCATGCGCGGCATGTTCGGCGGGTCAGGCGTTTATCTCGATGACCTGATGTTCGGCGTCATCTTTGGCGAAACGCTTTACTTCAAAGTGGATGACCGCAACCGCGCCGATTACGAAGCCGAAGACATGGGCCCCTTCACTTTTGAAATGAAAAGCGGTGAAGTAGGCTCGCTCCACTATTACGAAGTGCCCGAACGTCTCTATGACGATCCCGACGAGTTGGTGCAATGGGCGCGCAAGTCCGTTGACGTGATGGTGTCCGTTCAAGCCGAAAAGCGCGCCAAAGCTGCCCGCGTGTTGGAGCGTAAGAAAAACGCCGCGCCCAAAAAGAAAGTGGCGAAGAAAGCAGCATCGGCAAAGCCTGCATCGCCCAAGAAGAAATAATCGCGCTCAGGAGAGAAACATGAAACGCAGAGAGTTCTTATTGTTGTCAGCCAGCGGCTTGGCCGTGCTTGCAACAACCGGCGTTGCCTTCGGCGACGAGCAGCATCATGTGAAGATGTATAAATCGCCTGAATGCGATTGTTGCGAAGGCCACGCCGCGCATCTGGAACAGAACGGTTTCAAGGTCACGATCATTGAGGATGACGACATCTTCGTGCGCAAAGCGAAACTCGGCATACCGGACGCGCTGGCGGGTTGTCATACGGGCCTCGTTGCCGGCTATGTCATCGAAGGTCACATTCCCGCGTCGTTTGTCAACAAGCTGATCGACGAACGACCGGCGATCGTCGGTCTTTCCATTCCGGGCATGCCGCTTGGTGTGCCGGGCATGGAAGGCCCGCGCGACGAGCCTCTCGACATCTTTGTGATCGATGCCACCGGCAAAACAGTTTACGCGACTATCTGAAAACGAAAGAGGGCACCCTCCAAGGTGCCCTCTTTGATATTTTGGAGTCGGTTGGCCGATTTTACTTCGGCGCCATTTCCATCAACAGCTTGCCCATCATTTCATGCAGCTTGTTGATCGCCTTCAGTGGCCGCACCATCACTTTGAAGCTGGTGATCTGGCCCTTGTCGTTCCAGCCGATCATGTCGATACCGTTGACGGAAATGCCGTCGATCACGGTTTCAAATTCGAGAATGCCGGAATTAGGACCCATCCACTCGCCGGTATAGCGAAATTCGCCATTGCCCAGCACGTTCATCGCCGCCGACAAATAAAGCTTCGTGATGGCTTTGCCCTTTTGCGGCGTATGCACCACCGGCGACTGGAACACGACGTCGTCCGCCAGAAGCGTGTCGAGCGCCGAAGCGTCGCGCCCTTTCATGGCCTTGTGCCAATTTTCAATCGCCAATGGTTGCATGATCATTCTCCCTTGAATTTCGCCGGGCGCTTTTCAAGGAAAGCGCGCACGCCTTCTTTGAAATCGGCGCTGTTGCCGGCTGTGCGCTGCAGCTGACGTTCGAGGTTCAGCTGTTCTTCGTAAGTGTTGTCGGTGCTTTCCCAATAGAGCTGACGGATCAGGCTCAGCGACACCGTCGGGCCATTGGCCAGATCAAGTGCCAGCTTCTTGGCTTCTTCCATGAGTGTCGCATCGTCATACACGCGGTTGACGAGACCCCAGGCGAGCGCCGTTTCGGCGGGCAGCTTTTCACCGAGCAGCGACAGTTCCATCGCGCGTGCCTTGCCGACAAGACGCGGCAGTATCCATGTCGAACCACCATCCGGCACAAGGCCGATGCGACGGAAGGCCTGCAGAAAATAGGACGACTTCGCGCAGAGGATCAGATCGCCCATCATGGCAAAGCTCATGCCCACGCCCGCCGCCGGTCCGTTGACCGCCGTGACGAAAGGCATTTTGAGATTGCGCAAGCGGCGCAGGAACGGGTGATAGGCGCTTTCAAGTGCCGAGCCCGCGTCGCTGCGGCCGCTATTGCCGTTGTCGCTGCGTCCCTGCAGGTTCGCGCCGGTGCAAAAGCCGCGGCCTTCGCCCGTCATCACAAGGCAGCGCGCGCCATTGGCGGGGTCTTCCACCTCGTCCATGGCTTTCATCAGCCCACCGAGCATTTCCATCGACACGGCGTTCATCACCTCAGGGTGGTTGAGCGTCAGCGTAGCGACATGCCCGTCAATGCTGAGCTTTGCGCGTTCAAATTCCATTTATCGTCTCCCGTTTTAATGTGGCTGGTTTTTATGTGAATTTGGCAACTGTCTTTGTCAGGAAGGCGCGAACGCCCGCCGCAAAATTCGGATGATCGCCCAGCACGCCCTGTGTCGCGGCTTCATATTCAAGCTGCGCCGCATAGCCGTTGTTGCCAGCCGCATCGAGCGCCTTGCGCACTTGGGCAAATGCATTGCTCGGTCCGGCGGCGAGTTTTTTGGCGATGGTCATGGCTTCGTCCATCAGGGCTGCGTCTTCCACGCATTTCCAAATGAGGCCCCATTCGGCCGCTGTCTCTGCCGTTATTTTGTCGCCCGTCATGGCCATGCCGATGGCCCGCGCGCGGCCCACAAGACGCTGCAGATGCCATGTGACGCCGAGATCAGGAATGAGTCCGAGTTTCGGCGCAAACACCGAAATGAAACTGGCTGACTTCGCCGCGATCACAATATCGGCCACCAGCGCAATGCCCACACCGCCGCCCGCCGTTGTGCCGTTCACGGCGCAGATGATCGGCTTCTTCAGTTCATAAAGTTCCGTCATCATCGGATTGAGACTTGAGCGCATGCCGGACGCCACGCCCTGACCCGTGCTCATGCCTTTAGGCCGCTCCGCTTGTTCAGCCAGATCCGCGCCCGCGCAAAAGCCGCGCCCCGCGCCGGTGATGAGCAATACGCCGACATTGGCATCATTGGCCACTTCCATGACCGTCTGGCGCACTTCCGCCGTCAGCGCGCGGTTGATGCTGTTCAGCACCTCGGGCCGGTTGAGCGTCAAAATACCGACGCCGTCTTTCACTTCATAGGTGGTTGCTGTGCGCTCAGTCATCTTGTTTGCCTCGTCCCGTTTCACTTTTTCGCGTGATTAGGGGCGAGCATAGACGGGCGTTTGCCCCCGCGAAAGGGCAGGGCATCGCGCAAACAAAATCCGCGCCCCGACGTTACGTCAAGAGCGCGGATTTGTCGGTGTCCGGCTTGCGAAATCAGCTGGCTTTGGCAACCGCTGTCGGCTGGCTTGTTTCGGTGATGACGCAATTGCGGCCGCTGCGCTTGGCAGTGTAGAGGCAGCTATCCGCACGCTCGATCAGCGAGCCTGAATTGTCGCCGGGCCGATGCGAGGAAATGCCGAGCGACATGGTCACGCGGCCCAGTGTTTCGGCGGTCGAGCGTTTGATCAGCTCGCGCGCCTGCACAGCTTCGCGGATCGCATTGGCGGCCTGTTCGGCGCGTTCGGGCGAAATGCCCGGCATGATGACGGCAAATTCTTCACCGCCGTATCGCGCCACATAATCCTCTTCGCGTGCGCCGCCCTTGAGGCAGCTCGCCACAAGGCGCAACACCTGGTCGCCGGTGCGGTGGCCCCATGTGTCGTTGAAAGCTTTGAAATGATCGATGTCGCCCATCATCAGGCAGAGCGGTGAATTGTTGGCGGCGGCGCGGGCAATCTCCTGCGCCAGCAATTCGTCAAAGGCCTTGCGGTTGTTGACACCGGTGAGGCCGTCGGTGCGGGCTTCGCTGCGCGCCTTGGTCAGGTTCGTCTGCAGCGCACTCAATTCGGATTTGGTTTCCGTGAGGCGTTCTTCAAGTTCGCGCGAGCGGCTTTCCATCTCGACAGACGCACTCATGATGGCTTCGACCACGCGGCGCACATCGGTCGGGCTCGACTTGTTGGTCAGACCTTCGCTGGCGGCCCGCACGGAAGAGCCGAGAGCAGAGTTATTGCCGGTCGCCGACTGGACCAAAGCCATGATCTTGTCGATTTCAGAACCCAGTTTATCGCCTGTCTCCAGCGCCGCATCGGCGAGGCTCGTCTGGGCAACATATTTCTGATGGAGTTCAGACGTCACCTGTTCGTCGATGGCTGTGCCCTCGCGCAAACGCTTGTCGATTTCCTCGTTGAGATCAGCCGCCTGTCCGGACGCATAGCGGAACCAGACCTCGTAATTGGCGGGCACCGGCACAACATTTTGCGCTGTCATCAAGGCCACGGCCTTCATGCTCCATTCCGTCGCCACGGCAATATCGTCCGTATAAGTGCTCACGCGGTCCGTCCTCAAATATCTTGTTCTTGTCGGAATGGGAGAGTTTCCCGTCAGCACAAGCTAATGCAACTTCGTTACGTAGCGGTAAACTCCGCAGAAACCTGCGGTTTTTTGACAATTTTAGACAAAGCGCGGCAATTGCCGCTTGTGCCTTATTTCTATGAGGATTTCTGCCGCTTTCGTGCCGACAAAGCTGACTCGGGCTGAGTTTGTCATGTATATTTTCCACAAGAGCCACCGGACAAACTCCCCCAAAACCGGGGCGCAAGGGAGAATTAAAATGAGCCTAGCCGAGTCAAATCTGCGTGACGCAGACGGCGATGCGATTGCGAAATCCATCCGCAGCATCGTGGACCGCCAGAAAGCGGCCCATATCAAAGAAGGTGCCCCGAGCGCAAAGCGCCGCATCGACTGGATTGACCGCGCCATCGCGCTGGTTGTGGACAATCAGAAAGAGATAGCCGAGGCGCTCGCCTCTGATTTCGGCCACCGCAGCCACGAGCAGACCTTGCTCACAGACGTCATGGGCTCCATCGGACCTTTGAAACACGCCAAGAAACATCTGCACCAGTGGATGAAGCCGGAAAAGCGCAAAGTGCAGTTCCCGCTTAACCTGCTCGGCGCCAAGGCGCGGGTCGAGTTCCAGCCGCTCGGCGTCGTGGGCATCATCAGCCCGTGGAATTTCCCGATCAATCTCACATGGACGCCGCTTGCCGGTGTTTTCTCGGCGGGCAACCGCGCCATCATCAAACCGTCGGAATTCACGCCCGCCACATCCGAGCTGATGGCCCGCATGATCCGTTCGGCTTACGACGAAACCGAAGTGGCAGTCGTCACAGGCGGTCCGGCCGTGGGCGAGGCCTTCTCGCGCCAGCCTTTCGATCATCTTCTGTTCACCGGCGCGACGTCCATCGCTTATCACGTCATGCGTGCAGCAGCCGAAAACCTTGTGCCGCTTACTTTGGAACTCGGCGGCAAGTCGCCCGTCATCATTTCCAAGACCGCCAAAATGGATGACGCGGCCGCCAAGGTCATGACCGGCAAGACGCTCAACGCCGGCCAGATCTGCCTCGCACCTGATTATGTCTTCGTGCCCGAAGGCCGCGTGGATGAATTCGTGGCCGAAGCCACCAAGTCGGTGAAGAAGATGTTCCCGACGCTCAAAGATAATCCGGATTACACCTCGATCATCAACCAGCGCCATTTTGATCGCATCAACGGCTATGTCGAAGATGCGAAGTCCAAGGGCGCGAAGATCGTCGAGATCAATCCGGCCAACGAAGACATGAGCCAGCAGCAGGCGCACAAGATCGCACCGACGCTCATCATCAATCCGACCGAAGACATGAAGGTCATGCAGGACGAAATCTTCGGCCCCGTGCTGCCGATCAAGACTTATCGCGACATCAGCGAAGTGCTGGGCTACGTCAACGACCACGCTCGTCCGCTCGGCCTCTACTATTTCGGTGACGACGCGGCGGAAGAACGCACAGTGCTCGATCGCACAACATCAGGTGGCGTCACGGTCAATGACGTCATAATGCACGTGTCGATGGAAGACCTACCCTTCGGCGGCGTCGGCCCCAGCGGCATGGGCGCCTATCATGGCCACGACGGTTTCAAAACCTTCAGCCATGCCAAGGCCGTCTATGTGCAGGCCAAAGCCAAAATGGTCGCAGAAATGTTCCGCGCACCCTATGGCGACAAGACCCGCAAGACACTTGCAAGCATGATCAAGAAATAAGTCGCCACAATCCTGACACCATAAGTCCCGAAGGTTCGCCTTCGGGACTTTTTTGTTTTTGCGCACTCCACCTTTCCCTTAACCTCCCCCTTGAGGGGAGGTCAAAAAAGTCACTTTGAATTTTTTGGGTGGGGGTCACGGTCCGTCGTCAGCGTACAGTGCCGCAATCAGTTTGCATTTCATCACCCCGCAACCCACATTGACTCCACACGTCACAAACCGGAGACCACATCATGCGCCCGACACTTCTTCCACTTCTCACAGGCGTTGCGCTGATCGCACTCGCCGGTTGCGGCGACAAGGCCACGCAATCGGTTGAAGCAGGCATGGGTCCCAATCCGGTTTTGCCGGAGCCGGTTTCATCGGCGCTCCCGACCATCAACATCGCCAGCGCCAAACCTTGGGCCGAAGGCGAAGCGCCGACTGCGGCGGAAGGCTTGGCTGTCGCCGCCTTCGCAAAAGGCCTCGACCATCCGCGTTGGCTCTATGTATTGCCCAATGGCGATGTGCTGGTGGCCGAAACGAATTCACCGCCCAAAGGCGAGGGCGCAGGTGGCTTTCGTGATTGGGTTGCAGGCATGATCATGGGTGCCGCAGGGGCGGGTGCGCCGACGGCCAACCGCATCACGCTGCTGCGCGATGCGGACGGCGACGGTGTCGCTGAAACTTCGACACCCTTCCTCGAAAATCTTTTCTCGCCCTTCGGCATGGCGCTCGTCGGCAACACGCTCTATGTGGCGAACGCCGACGCCGTTGTGTCCTTTCCCTATGTTGCAGGCGAGACGCGTATCGACACGGCTGCGACCAAAGTCATGGACCTGCCGGGTGGTCCCATCAATCATCACTGGACCAAAAACATTCTCGCCAGCAAGAACGGCACGCATCTTTATGTGACGGTCGGCTCAAACAGCAATGTCGGCGAGAACGGCATGGACGCCGAAGTGGGTCGCGCTGCCATTCACGAGCTTGATCTCGCTTCCGGCCAGTCGCGCCTCTTTGCCACCGGTCTGCGCAATCCCAATGGTCTGGCGCTGGAACCCGTCACCGGCGCGCTCTGGACCACAGTGAACGAGCGCGACGAAATCGGCTCGGACCTTGTGCCGGACTATATGACATCAGTGAAAGACGGCGGCTTCTACGGCTGGCCCTATAGCTACTTTGGCCAGAACGTCGATGTGCGCGTCGAACCGCAAAACCCCGATCTCGTTGCCAGTGCCATCAAACCTGACTACGCGCTTGGGCCGCACACAGCCTCGCTCGGTCTCGCATTCGATACAGCAGGCCTGCTGCCGTCCAAATACGCCGGTGGTGCCTTCATCGGTCAGCACGGCTCATGGAACCGCAAACCCGCCAGTGGCTACAAGGTCATCTTCGTTCCGTTCACAGATGGAATGCCGTCCGGTGCCGCCGAAGATGTGCTCACGGGTTTTCTTGATGACAGCGGCGATGCCAAAGGTCGTCCCGTCGGCGTCGTCCTCGACAAAGCCGGTGCGCTCCTCGTCGCCGACGATGTCGGTAACATCATCTGGCGCGTAACACCCGCGCAATAAGAACCCTCCACACTTCCCCCTCTCCCTCTGGGAGAGGGTCGGGGTGAGGGTCTTCCTTGAGTCGACAACAAAACCAAAGCCGCCTTGCCCCGGCTCGACCGGGGCATCCATCTCCCGCCAAGCGTTGCTGCATAAGATGGATCACCCGATCAAGTCGGGTGAGGGCGAGCTGGCTTAAAAGCGGGGATAACTAAAATTTCATCGGGCCGTGAAAATCCGGTGCACAACTTTATTTTCGTGCGAAATATGGCCTATCCCCATCGAGAATAGCCACGCTCAAGCCAGTTCGACAACACTCGCAGACCCTCGACATGGAAAGGCTCGAATTCGCACAGGAATACCTCGGAATTTCGAGCTGTTTCGAGCAGTTTTGAGTGACCTTCCCAACAAAAAAGGCGGCCCGTGAAGGCCGCCTTTTTCTTATCTATCCGAAGCGATCATGCTTCTTCTGTTTCGCTCTCGTCAATTTCGATGTCGGCATCTTCCGGTTCATCGGGACGACGCGTCGGCAGTTTCACGGCGCGCAGCAGGAAGGCCGGCACATGGTCACCGAGGCCGACCACGCGCGGGCCGTCATCATCGTCACGGCCACGACCACGCGGGCGTTCGTTGCGATCATTGCGTTCGCGGCGCGGCTGAGCGTTGCGATTGTTGTCACGGTTGTTGTCGCGAGCAGCATCACGACCCTGCTCGCGCGGCGCGCGGGGCTTGGGCTGTTCTGCGGCAGCGGCCACAAATTCCGGCACGTCAGCCGGTGTCTCGGGCTGCGGTGCATCTGCGTCAACGGCAGATTCCGCTTCTGCGGCAGCAGGCTTGTTGCGGCCACGACCACCGCGGGCGCGGCGCTCGCGCGGCTTACGGGCAGGGCGGTCTTCCGTCTCGGTGGCAACCGCTTCAGCGTCAGCAGCAACTTCGGCGACAATGTGCTCCACTTCGACGGCCGTGGCTTCAGCGGCGGCGACGACGGCTTCTGTCACTTTGGCTTCAACAGGAGCTTCTTCGCTAGCGGCTTTCACCGGCGCGACGCTCACACCGCGTTCGGGGATCGCGTTGCCGATCAGCTTTTCAATGCCCGCGAGATATTTGCCGTCTTCGCGCGTCATCAGCGTGAAGGCAAAACCCAGACGACCGGCACGCCCTGTACGACCGATGCGATGCACATAGTCTTCGGCATGTGTCGGCACGTCAAAGTTGATGACATGGCTCACGTCGGGAATGTCGAGACCACGCGCCGCCACGTCGCTGGCGACGAGCAAGCGAATAGTGCCGTTGCGGAAGCCTTCTAGCGTCTTTGTGCGTGTGGACTGGTCGAGGTCTCCATGCAGCGCGCCGACGGGCAATCCGTGCTTTTCGAGTGTCTTGTGCACCGCGCCGATATCGCGTTTGCGGTTGCAGAAGATGATGGCGTTTTTGACGTCTTCGCCTTCGAGCAACTCAAGCAGAGTGTCGCGCTTCTTTTCGCGCGTCGTCTTGATGAGACCTTGCGTGATCGTCGCGCTGGCCGATGCGGGGCGCGAGACTTCGACGCGTTCGGGATTTTGCAGGAAGGTTTCGGTCAGGCGCTGGATTTCCGGCGGCATAGTGGCCGAGAAGAAAAGTGTCTGGCGCGTGAAGGGGATTTTTTTGCAGATTTCTTCGATGTCGGGGATGAAACCCATGTCGAGCATGCGGTCGGCTTCGTCGATCACGAGGATCTGCACGCCGGTCAGCAGCACTTTGCCGCGGGCGCAATGGTCGAGCAGGCGACCGGGTGTGGCGATGAGCACGTCCACGCCGCGATCCAGTTTCTTTTCCTGATCGCCGAATGAGACACCACCGATGAGCAGAGCCATCGAGAGCTTGTTGTACTTGCCGTAGGTTTCGAAATTTTCAGCGACCTGCGCGGCCAGTTCGCGCGTCGGCTCCAGAATGAGCGAGCGCGGCATGCGCGCTTTGGCGCGTCCCCGCGACAGCAGGTCAATCATCGGCAAGGTGAAGGAGGCGGTCTTACCTGTGCCTGTTTGGGCAATGCCCAGCACGTCGCGTTTATTCAATACGTGCGGAATGGCTTGCGCCTGAATGGGAGTGGGTTCTGTGTAGCCGGTTTCAGCAACCGCTTTCAGCACCTCGGCTCCGAGGCCGAGTTCGTCAAATGTCATATAGAGGCCCTATGCACCATGTAAGCGCTACCCTGGTGGCCCACATCATGGGGCCCGTGGACGGAATTTTTGGGTAGCTTCTCGCGCGTTGTTCTGCGGCCGCGCTTATCCGCAATCTGGCCGAAACATAGGGATTGTGGGGTCTTTGTCAATGTAACACCGGCTCTTGGTCGCTTTGCCGCAGTCTTCATTGGGATAAAAAGCGCTGAATTTAGGGCAATGTGGCTCAAACGCCCCTCTAGCAAGGGATTGATATTGCCTCAGTCTTTCTCCGGTTATTAACGAATTGGTGTGAAACTGAACCGTCAAGAATTGCGGAAAAGCCATGACACGTTCGTTACCATCGGGGGCGATGAGAGCTTACCTTAAAAAGGGAGCAGGTGGTGTCATGCGTCCTGCGAGCAGTCGCAGCACGTTCCGCAGTTTCATCGATCGTTTTCTGGGCCGTATGAGTCGCATCGGGGTCACCATCATCCTGACGGCGAGTGCGGTCATCATAGCGGTGGCGCTCATTTGGATTTTGAGCTTTGTCCGATTGGTCGTATTTGATTTCAATCTGGTATTGGCCACGACGATAGTAACGATCCTCACAGCTACGCCCATAATCTACACCACCATAGGTTTTGTGCATGAGATCGCGCAGAAGAGTAAGGCCCTCGCGCGCATGACGGAAAACCTCGCTATCGCTTTTCACAACGCTGAAGAGGCAAATGAAGCAAAGTCGCGCTTTTTGGCCAACATGAGCCACGAGCTGCGCACGCCTCTGAACGCGGTCATCGGCTTTTCCGATATTATGCTCAACCAGCGTTTCGGCCGGATCGAAAACCCGCGTTATGTCGACTACGCCAAAGATATCAATTCGAGCGGCATCCACCTGCTCGGCATCATCAATGACATTCTCGACCTGTCCAAAATTGAAAGCGGCGAGGCTTCGGTCGAACCGGAAAACGAATTCGACATTGTTACGGTCATTGAGTCTGCCTGCGCCATGTTGCGTCCCTTGGCCGCGCGTCAGCAGGTGGCGCTCGCCATCGACGTGCCGGACCAGCGATATGTTTTGCTAGCCGTTGAGCGCATGGTGCGTCAAGTGTTGCTCAACATCCTGTCCAACGCCATCAAATATACCGGCGCCACTGGCACCGTGCGCCTGACGGTCGATCGATGCTCCAACGGTGCGCTCACAATTTCTGTGGTCGATACAGGCATCGGTATGACGGCTGAAGAGATCCGTGTTGCGATGTCACCCTTTGGTCAGGTGAAGAGCAAACTCAGCGGCATCCATGCGGGCACAGGTCTCGGTCTGCCGCTCGCCAAGGCGATGATGGACATGCATGGCGGCTCACTCGTTATTCGCAGTGTACCGGGCAGAGGTAGCAGTGTAGCGCTGCGTTTTCCCACGTCTCGCATCCGCCACGACACAAGTCCGGTACTCGTCGTCCAAGAAATAACGCCGCGCGCCTCCTGATCGCCTGAAGGCAGGTACTTCTAAATATCCAGATCGACTGCAAAGGCGGCGCGTTCCTGAATGAACTGGAAGCGCAATTCCGGCTTGTTGCCCATCAGCCTGTCCACCGATGTGCTGGTGGCTTTGACTTCATCGGCCGGTATCTGCACGCGCAGCAGCGTGCGCTTGGAGCGCACCATCGTTGTTTCTTTCAACTGTGCCGGCAGCATTTCGCCAAGGCCTTTGAAGCGGCTGATCTCGACCTTGCCGTTGCCTTTGAATTCCTTCTTCATCAACTCGTCTTTATGCTCGTCGGTGCGCGCATAAAAAGTCTTGCCGCCTTGTGTCAGTTTGTAGAGCGGCGGGACGGCGAGATAGAGATGACCTTTTTCAATGAGGTCGGGCATCTCCTGATAGAAAAAGGTAATGAGCAGCGAAGCGATATGCGCCCCGTCCACGTCGGCGTCGGTCATGATGATGACCTTCTCGTAGCGCAATTCGGCATCGCGGTAATGCGAGCCGGTGCGCACGCCGAGCGCCTGAATGAGATCGGAAATCTGCTGGTTGGCCTGCATCTTCGCGCCGGTCGCCGACGCGACGTTGAGGATTTTGCCGCGCAATGGCAGGATCGCCTGCGTGGCGCGGTCGCGCGCTTGTTTGGCTGAGCCGCCGGCGCTGTCGCCTTCGACGATGAAGAGTTCCGAGCCTTCGGCGCCTGCTTGCGAACAGTCGGCAAGCTTGCCCGGTAAGCGCAATTTGCGTGTGGCGGTCTTGCGCGCAACGTCCTTGTCCTGCCGTCGCTTAAGGCGCTCTTCCGATCTGTCGATCACCCATTCAAGCAGCTTCGTCGCCTGCTGCGGGGATGCCGTCAGCCAATGATCGAAATGATCGCCGATGGCTTTTTCAACAAGCCGCTGCGCCGCGGGTGATGCCAGCTTCTCTTTCGTCTGACCCTGAAATTCCGGCTCGCGGATGAACACCGAAATCAGCGCGCCCGCAGTGCCCAGCACGTCTTCAGCCTGTATCTGTCCGGCCTTCTTGTTGCCGGTCATGTCGGCGTAATTCTTGAGGCCCTTGGTCAGCGCCGCGCGCAAGCCCGCCTCATGCGTGCCGCCTTCGGTGGTCGGCACCGTGTTGCAATAGGAATGCACAAAGCCGTCGTCATTATACCAGCCGATGGCCCATTCAACCGAACCGTGGCTGCCCGCTTTCGACACCTTGCCGTGGAAGGGTTCATTAGTCACCGTCGGTGTCGAGCCGATTTCCGCGCGCAGAAAGTCCACGAGCCCGCCCGGAAAATGCAGCACGTCTTCGGCTGGCGTCGTCTTGTCGGTGATGAGCGAAGGCGCGCAATGCCAGCGGATTTGGACGCCGCCAAAGAGATAGGCCTTGGAGCGCGCCATACGATGCAGGCGGGCCGGGATGAACACATTGCCCTTGCCGAAAATCTGTTCGTCGGGGTGGAAGGTAATCTTGGTGCCGCGCCGGTTTTGAATGCGGCCCTTGTTGATGAGCTTCGTCAGCGGCGCGCCGCGCGAATAGCTCTGCGTGTAAAGCACCTGATCGCGCGCAACCTCAACCTCAAGCCGATCCGACAGCGCGTTCACCACCGAGATGCCGACACCGTGCAAGCCGCCCGATGTCTCGTAAGCCTTGCCATCGAATTTGCCGCCCGAATGCAGCGTCGTGAAAATAACTTCCAGCGCGGACTTCGGTTTGTATTTCGGATGCACGTCAATCGGAATGCCGCGACCATTATCATCAACGGTCAAGCTGCCGTCCTCATGCAGCCGCACGTCGATCCAGTTGGCGTGACCGGCAACCGCCTCGTCCATGGAATTGTCGAGCGCTTCGGCAAAGAGGTGATGCAGCGCCTTTTCGTCGGTTCCGCCGATATACATGCCGGGACGACGGCGCACAGGCTCAAGCCCCTCGAGCACCTCAATGTCCTTGGCCGAATAGCCCTGCGTCTCTTTTGAGGTTTGGGCGGCGGGGGATGATTTGGCCGCAGGCTTGGCGGGTGCCGCGAACAGATCGTCAGAATCGGCAGGTTTACTGGGGCGTTTGGCGGCCATTGATACTCGGAGCGTCTAAGGGGGGAACGAATCGAGCCCGATTGTAGGTCGGGCAGATGGGAGGGGCAAACGGCCAGACCTCACCCGATAAAAGCCTCAAGCGCGCCGCGCCAAAATTGCCCGGTCTAAAGATTGCTTTATTGCATTGGCCGCTTGGTTGGCAGTCCAACCGCAGTCAACCGTGAGCAAGCCCCAATTCTCGATGGAGGAAGAGGCCCACATGAACTCCGCCGCGCGCGGGGCTGTCCAATGTGTTGCCAAAGCGTGATCAGCCTTTAGGCTCTTTGTCAAAACCCCGAAGGCGCGGCGCAGGTCGGTCATCCGGTCTTCCCATGCCGTAAAGGCCTCCTCATCGTTTGCCTTCAGCCGGACAAGATCTTTGGCAACAGGATAAATCTCCGGCACAAAGCGAAACCAGACATCGAGAAAGGCCGCAAGCCGCGCTTCGGCCGTCTCTATCGCCAATGCCCTTTCAAATTTCTGTTCGATGTCGGCTCGTTCGTCCGCACGCCGCACCAAAGCCACAAGCAGCCCGCCGCGAGAGCCGAAATGCACATAGATCGACTGGCGCGTCACGCCGACAGCAGCGGCGATCTGGCTGAGCGAAATATCCGCGCCATGCTCGGCGATCAGCCCCCAGGCAGCATCCAGTATTTCGTTGTGCGTGCGCTCTGATTTTCCAATTTTTGACATATGTAATATTTTAATTATTATACACATGTAAAAAATATCACACCGCGCAGCCAAAGGAAACAACACATGACAAATAACAACCAAGATGTGCGCATCATCCGCCTGATCGAAGCCTATGGCAGCGGCGACAGCGCCTCAGGGCCCACGCCCGCGCAGTGGGCTTCGCTTGCCGCCCGCGCCGCTGATGCGCCGGTCACGCTCATCAACTTCTTCAAGATGCGCGATGCAGCGTTATATGTCAGCGGCAGCGATGCGACGCCCTGTTCGGGGCAGGAGGCATTTTCCCGCTATGCAGCCGTCAGTGCACCGGGGCTCGACAAAGTCGGAGGCAAGTTCACGTTGCTGGCACCTTTTGCGGCAAGCCTGATCGGCGCGGACGAAGACTGGGATTTTGTTGCCATCGGTTCCTATCCTGATCTCGCCTCTGTCTTGGCGCTCTTTGAGATGCCCGACTATCAAACCGCCTTCACACATCGCGTCGCCGCCTGCGCGCGCCAGAAGACTTTGATTTGCAACGCCTGAGGCATTTGTTCGGTCGGGCTTCTGTGCCACCATCCCAGAAAGAAATTTCGGGGGGACCACATGACCGACAAAACCACCATCGCCACGCCCATTACGCTGCCATGCGGCGCCGTTCTTAAAAATCGCATCGTCAAAGCTGCAATGACCGAAGGGTTGGGCGATCCGCAGAACCGCGCTACGGAAAGCCATCAGCGGCTCTACAAGCGTTGGGCCGAGGGCGGGGCGGGCATGTTGCTCACCGGCAATGTACAGGTGGACCGGCGCTACATGGAGCGTCCGGGCAATGTCGCTATCGACGGCCCGCAGTCGAACGAAGCCATCGCTGCGCTCAGGTCTTTTGCGCAGGCCGGCACGGTCAACAACACGCATCTGTGGATGCAGATCAGCCATGCCGGTCGCCAGACACCGATCTCGGTGAGCAAGGAACCTCTCGCACCGTCCGACATTCCGCTCGACATGCCGGGTGCGCAATTTGGCAAGCCCCGCGCGATGACGGGCGCCGAGATCGAGGACGTGATCGTGCGGTTCGCTCACACCGCCACAATCGCGCGTGATGTCGGCTTTACCGGCGTGCAGATCCACGGTGCGCATGGCTATCTCATTTCCGAATTCCTCTCGCCCGATGTGAACACGCGCACAGACGAGTGGGGCGGCAGCCTCGAAAATCGCGCACGCCTCTTGCTTGAAGTGGTGCGCGCTGTGCGCAAGGCGGTGGGGCCCGACTTCCCTGTGTCGGTGAAACTCAATTCCGCCGATTTCCAGCGCGGCGGCTTTTCACACATGGACGCGATCCGCGTGGCGAGCTGGCTCAATGCGGAGGGTCTCGATCTTCTGGAAGTGTCAGGCGGCACATACGAACAGCCGCGCCTCGTCGGCTTCGATGACATGACGCTGCATCCTGAAAAATCTGAAACGCGCAAAGAAAGCACCATCGCGCGCGAAGCCTATTTCCTCGAATACGCCAAGGACATCCGCGCCGCGACCACCATGCCGCTCATGGTGACAGGCGGTTTCCGTTCCCTCGACGGCATGAATGCCGCGCTCGGCAGCGGTACAATGGATGTGGTTGGCATGGGTCGTCCCATGTGCGTGGACCCCTCCGCTCCCGCGCGTCTTCTCAGCGGTGCCGTGCGCGATGTACCGGCCTACGAAAAGAAACTGCAAATCGGTCCCGGCATTCTGGGGCCTTCGAGCCGCTTCAATCTCATCAAGGCGCTCAACGGTTGGGGCCAACAAGGCTGGTTCTGTCTGCAAATCCTGCGTATGGGCGCAGGCCAGGACCCCGACAAAAAAATGGGTGTCTTCAAAGCCTTCCGCGATTACGCAAAGAACGAAGCCAAGACCGCGGCCGCACTGGTGCGGTGAATACCTTAAGTCCTCTCCCCTCTGGGGAGGGGGTTGGGTGAGGGGCTCTCTCGTTCATCACAAAACAATGAGCCGTCAATCACCACCGCCACCGTCGCCACCGCCGCCGCTGTCGCCGCCGCCGTCACTGTCGCCCCCGCTTTTGCCGTCGCTGTGACCACCATAGCTATAACCAACGCCGATACCTGCGCCGCCAGTGGCGTTTCCACTCCGCTTGCTTTTCCTCGATCTGGCTATTGCAAAAACGGCAACGAAGACCAGAGCCCAAACGATGTAAAGTCCGCCGTTATCGGAACTCTTCTTTTTGTTGATTGGCTCGGTTCGTTTCTCGTCATTCACAACAAACGACATGCCGTTGCTTTCCGCGTCAACACTGGCCGCCAATTCCGGAAGCGGAACATCGCGCGCATGAGCGCCAACCGTGAAATCGAATGCGATTAGCAGTGTTGCGAAAGCAATGCTCTTGAGCATCACCATTGGCTCAACCCTCCGCAACCGGAGGAGATGCCGCCACGTCCGCCAAACCAAGCACATGCGTCCTTCCCCCAAAAGCAATGTCCCCGCGAAAAACTTAATGGAGCGGTGCAGCGAGGGCAAATCAGAGAAGTGCGGGAACGAAAATAAAGTCGCTTCAAATCATCTTGGCCGGATTTGATCCCGGAGCGCATCTCACCTCCGCGCACGCTGCAAATTGGATCCCGTGGTCAAGCCACGGGATGATAGCGGAGTGTTTTCGCGCCCACCCAAAATCCGTCTTCGCCTGACTCGATCGATCCACCTCCATCACGCCGGGGAGGATGAGGGAAGAGGGCCCCCCATTCGGGCGAGGATAAGTTTCAAACAAAATAAACAACATCCTCCTCCTGAGGGGAGCCTCTTGGCTCGTCTCGCGGAGTGGCCAATCCCCCCTTTAGCTCTCTTTCCCCACCGGAGGATTACTCTCCGCACGCGAAACTCAGACAATCGCACAGACCTCGCTTGACCTCGACATGGAAACACTCGAATTCCGACAGGAAACAATCGTATTTTTGAGCCTGCATCGAGCCATTTTACATGTTCAAAAAACTTATCCCCACATCCCAGCCCATCCAAAACCCGTCTTCGCCCGACTTGATCGGGCGATCCATCTTCACCGCAAATCGTCATGCAAAGTCGGACACCTTGATCAAAACAAGGCAATTCAATCTGTATAATGATAAATATCCCGGCGCCCAAAACGCCACGCAACCCCGCTCAAACGGAAGCCCCGGATTATCCTGTCGGGCGTTCCCTTGCGGGGTTGCTATTGGATGTGCGTCTCGCACTCGCCCTGACTATTGAGTCGGGCTTTTTTCATTGCCTTGTCGCCTGCGCACTCAATGTGAGTAACCCGGACGTCAGGGGTATGTTGCGCTCTATGGCCTAAACGGTTCACTGACCGGTCGCCCATGAAGAACGCGTCAGGTGGGTAATGAAATGCAAATTCCTAATCGTGATCAGGACCTTGCCTGCGTCGGTGGAGCCATCTTCGAAACCTCCCCGTTGTTGAGACAATAAAATGCTAGGCCCTTGTGAATCGGAGCGCAATAGAAATCGCAATTCCATTTCATTCAATA
>JAUSLL010000021.1 GCA_030649335.1 Parvibaculum sp.
GAAGGAAGAGGGCGGTCGTCACACACCGTTCTTCACCAACTACCGTCCGCAGTTCTACTTCCGCACGACCGACGTGACGGGCGTGGTGACGCTGCAGGAGGGCACCGAGATGGTGATGCCCGGCGACAACATCAAAATGAATGTGACGCTGATCGCTCCGATCGCCATGGAAGAGAAGCTCCGCTTCGCTATCCGTGAAGGTGGCCGCACAGTCGGCGCCGGCGTCGTGTCTAAGGTTCTGAAGTAATTAGCGCATTGGGGCGCGGAACAGTTCGCGCCCCATTTTAATCGGCCGACAGGCACGAGGAATGACTATGCAAAGGCAGAAAATCCGCATCCGGTTGAAAGGTTTCGACCACCGCGTGCTCGATATTTCAACGCGCGAGATCGTCAACACGGCGAAGCGCACCGGCGCGCAGGTGTTGGGTCCGATCCCGCTGCCGACGCGACTTGAGAAGTTTACAGTGCTCCGTGGCCCGCACATCGATAAGAAAAGCCGCGAGCAATTCGAAATTCGGACGCACAAGCGTGTGCTCGACATCGTGGACCCCACGCCCCAGACGGTCGATGCTTTGATGAAGCTGGACCTTGCTGCCGGTGTGGACGTCGAGATCAAGCTCTGAAAGCAGCTTTTTTAATTCTTGAAAAGCTGATTGCCGATTAGATGAGGAATGGGACCATGCGTTCCGGATTGATAGTGAAAAAGGTCGGAATGACCCGTCTGTTTATGGACGATGGGCGTCATGTACCGGTCACCGTGTTGAAGCTCGACAACGTACAGGTTGTCAGCCAGCTCACGCCAGAGAAGAACGGCTACACAGCCGTTCAGCTCGGCACCGGGCTGGCCAAAGTGAAGAACGTGGCGCGCGCTCAGCGTGGTCAGTTCTCGCGGGCTGAGGTTGAGCCGAAGCTCAAACTCGTCGAGTTTCGTGTGAGCGAAGACAACATGCTCGATGTGGGCGTCGAAATTACGGCGGACCATTTCGTTGAAGGCCAATTTGTCGACGTTTCAGGCACATCGATCGGTAAAGGTTTTGCCGGTGTTATGAAGCGCCACAACTTCGGTGGCCTGCGCGCATCGCACGGCGTGTCCGTCAGCCATCGTAGTCATGGTTCGACCGGTCAGCGTCAGGATCCGGGCAAGGTCTTCAAAGGTAAGAAGATGGCCGGCCACATGGGTGCCGAACGCATTACGACGCAGAACCTTGAAGTGGTTCGCACGGATGTTGAACGCGGCCTCATCATGGTGAAGGGCGCAGTGCCCGGCTCCAAGGGTGGTTGGGTTCTGCTTCGCGACGCTGTGAAAAGCAAATTGCCTGAAGGCGTTCCGACGCCGGGCGCGTTCCGTCGCGCTGGCGAAGCTGCTGCGGCTCCCGTCGCTGCTGAGGCTCCGGCCGAAGCCGCTGACGACGCCCAGAAAGAAGGTGCGTAAATGAAAATCGACGTTACAACGCTCGCCGCAGCTAAAGTCGGCACCGTCGATCTCTCGGACGAAGTATTCGGTCTGGAACCGCGCGCCGACATTCTGCATCGCATGGTGAACTATCAGCTCGCCAAGCGTCAGGCCGGTACGCACAAGACAAAAGGTCGTTCGGAAATCTCGCTCACGGGTAAGAAGTTCGTGAAGCAGAAAGGTTCTGGCGGCGCCCGTCATGGCGATCGCAAGGCCCCGCAGTTCCGTGGCGGTGGTAAGGCATTCGGTCCGGTCGTTCGCAGCCATGCGTTCGATCTGCCCAAGAAGGTCCGCGCTCTTGCTCTCAAGCTTGCGCTGTCCTCCAAAGTTAAGAACGACAACCTGATTATCCTTGAAGATACGAAGGTTGACGCGCCCAAGACTAAGGCGCTGAAGGAAACGTTCGCGAAACTCGGTTTCAAGTCGGTGTTGTTCATCGATGGTGCCGAAGTGAATGAAAACTTCGCGCTGGCCGCCCGCAACATCCCGAACATCGATGTGCTGCCGGTTCAGGGTATCAACGTCTACGACATTCTGCGCCGCGAGAAGCTTGTGCTGACCAAAGCCGCAGTCGAGAGCCTGGAGGCGCGCTTCAAATGAAACAAGAACGTTATTACGACGTCATTGTCTCGCCGGTGATTACCGAAAAAGCCACGATGGCCTCGGAATTCAATCAGGTCACATTCAAAGTGGCCCGCGACGCGACGAAGCCGGAAGTCAAAGAAGCTGTCGAAAAGCTTTTTGATGTGAAGGTCAAAGCCGTGAACACCCTGTTGCGCAAAGGCAAGTCGAAGCGTTTTCGTGGCTTTGCTGGCAAGCAGGCCGATTTCAAAAAAGCGATCGTGACGCTCGAAGAGGGCTACTCGATCGACGTGACGACTGGTCTCTAAGAGAGAAGCTGCACCGATGGCATTGAAAAAATACAAACCGACAAGCCCCGCCCAGCGCGGCCTTGT
>JAUSLL010000045.1 GCA_030649335.1 Parvibaculum sp.
TGACGCAAACCATCTGAACCGTGGCTCATCATGTAGGCGACGGCGCGCACAAACATGCCCATCTGGCCATGGAAAGCGACCATGCGGCCGAAAGGTTGTGTGCCGTCGGCCTTGGCTTCGCCCGGTGTTTCGACGAGGTGAAAACCGTCGGCGCTCTTGACGACATAAGGCAACGGCGCAAAAGGCGCGAGGGCTGCCGACAAGACAACAGGACCGGCACCGGGACCACCACCGCCATGCGGCGTCGAGAAAGTCTTGTGCAGATTGATATGCATGGCGTCGATGCCGAGGTCGCCGGGGCGCACGCGGCCGACAATGGCGTTGAAGTTTGCACCGTCGCAATAGAAGTAAGCGCCCGCCGCATGCACGGCGTCAGCGATGTCGATGATGTCGCGTTCAAAGAGACCGCAAGTGTTGGGATTGGTCAGCATGATCGCTGCCACGTCCGGCCCGAGCTTTGCCTTGAAGGCGGCAAGATCAACGCGACCATCTTCGGTCGCGGGGATCGCGTCAACTTTGTAATTCAATAGTGCGGCTGTCGCGGGATTGGTGCCGTGAGCCGATTCCGGCACGAGGATACGCGTGCGGGTTTCGCCTTCACCGCGCGCTTCGAGCGCTGCGCGAATGGCCATCATGCCGCAAAGCTCGCCATGCGCGCCTGCCTTTGGCGAAAGCGCCACAGCGGGCATGCCGGTGAGTTCCATCAACCAATGAGACAGTGTGTCCATCAGTTCAAGCGCGCCCTGCACGGTCTTCTGTGGCTGCAGCGGATGCACATCGCCAAAGCCTGCGAGCCGCGCCATTTTTTCGTTGAGGCGCGGGTTGTGCTTCATCGTGCAGGAACCGAGCGGATAGAGGCCCGCGTCGATTGAATAGTTCTTGCGTGACAGGCGCACGAAATGGCGCATGACATCGGGCTCGGACACGCCGGGAAGACCGATGCGCGCTTTGCGCTCCATCGTGCCGAGGCGGGACGTGAAGGCCTCTGGCTCGTCGAGATCGACGCCGCAGGCGCCGGGATTGTCGAGTTCGAAAATCAACGGTTCTTCGAGACGCAGGCCGCGATTACCCGTGTAGGTTTCGATGGCGCTTGATGAGCTTGTTGTTCCGGTGCCGGTCGGACGGCCCTGATTATTCATGGCTGACATCACAGCACCTCCTTCAACGCTGATACATATGCGGCGCGGTCATCATCCGTGTTGATTTCGGTGGAAGCGACGATCAGTAGATTTTCAACCGATGCATCATCGGGAATGAGGCGGCTCACGGGCAATCCGCCGATGACATTGCGCTCGGCCAGTGCGTCCACAATGCCGGCGGCAGAGCGAGGCAGGCGGATCGTGAATTCATTGAAGAAGCTGCTACTCAACACCTCAACGTCTTTGACGCTTTGCAAACCATCCGCGAGTTTCACAGCATTGGCGTGGTTGATGCGCGCGAGCCGCTTAAAACCATCCTCGCCCAGAAGCGACAGATGGATGGTGAAGGCAAGGCAGCACAGACCGGAATTGGTGCAGATGTTCGATGTCGCCTTTTCGCGGCGGATATGCTGCTCGCGCGTCGAAAGCGTCAGCACGAAGCCACGATCACCGACAGCGTCCGCGGTCTCACCGCACAAGCGCCCCGGCATCTGGCGCACATATTTTGTTTTGGTGGCGAAGAGGCCGACATAGGGTCCGCCAAAGTTGAGGCCGTTACCTATGGACTGGCCTTCGCCGACAACGATGTCGGCGCCCATTTCACCGGGCGGTGTGGTGAGGCCGAGCGCCACGATCTCGGTGATGACAGCGATCAGCAACGCGCCCTTGGCGTGGGCGGCATCGGCGATGGCGCGAAGGTCAATGAGATCGCCGAAGAAGCTCGGACCTTGCACAACGACGCAGCTCGTGTCGTCGGCAATGCGCGCAATGATGTCTTCCGTTGTGCCGGAGACGGCAGGCGGCATGGCTTCGACCGTATAGCCGCCGACTTCGGAAATGTTTTCGACCACCGCTCGGTAATGCGGATGAAGCGTGCCGGACAACACTGCCTTTTTGCGCTTCGTCACGCGATGCGCCATCAGCACCGCCTCGCCGCAAGCCGTCGAGCCGTCGTACATGGAGGCGTTGGCCACATCCATGCCGGTGAGCATTGCCACCTGCGTCTGAAACTCGAACAGATATTGCAGCGTGCCTTGCGTGATTTCCGGCTGATAGGGCGTGTAGGAGGTGAGGAATTCCGAACGCTGGATCAGATGATCGACCGTTGACGGCACATGATGACGATAGGCCCCTGCACCGACGAAAAACGGAACCGACCCTGCCGAGACATTCTTTGCCGCCATTTTGGACAGCGCACGCTCGACATCCAATTCGCCTTTGCGCTTCGGCAGGTCAACGAGCCCGCTGCGCTTGGCGCGGTCGGGCACGTCGCAGAAAAGATCATCGATGGATTTAGCACCGATGACGCCGAGCATATCGCGGCGGTCATTGTCGGTCAGGGGCAAATAACGCATGTGAAAGACCAGAGGTTTTTGATTTCAGATAATTATAAATACGAGTGGCCGATGAATACGGACCACCCGGAAAAAATCAGGCCAGACCTTCGAGGAAGGCTTTGTAGGCGTCTTCGTCCATCAGCTTGGCGAGTTCGCTTGTGTCCGACAGTTTGATTTTCACAAACCAGCCGCGACCCATCGCGTCTTCATTGACGCCGCCGGGCGCACCTTCGAGGTCGGCGTTGACTTCGACCACTTCGCCGGAGACGGGCGCATAGACTTCGCTCGCCGCCTTCACGCTTTCGACAACCGCGGCTTCATCGCCCGCTGCCATCGCCTTGCCGACTTCGGGCAATTCGACATAGACAACGTCGCCAAGTTGTTCCTGGGCGTAGTCGGTAATGCCGATCGTCGCCGTATTGCCTTCGACGCGCACCCATTCGTGCTGATCGGTAAAACGTATCTCGCTCATCTCTTGTTCCTCGTCTCTCTAAAGTATCTGGATTATTTCGTAGCGGGGCGGTGAAAACGCTTTTCGACAAAGGGCAGCGCGACAATTTTTGCCGGACGACCTTTGCCTCTCACCATCAACTCAACATCTGTGCCGACCTTGGCAAACGCCGTTTCGACGTAACCCATGGCAATCGGCCCGCCGACAGTGGGGCCGTAGCTGCCGCTTGTGATTTCGCCGATGACTTTGCCGGATGCGTCCACGACTTCCGTGTGATCACGCGCGGGCGCTTTGCCGTCGGGCAGAATACCGACGCGCTTGCGCGACACGCCATCTGCGATCTGCGCCATGATGATGGATGCACCGGGGAAATTTGCTTCAGCGCGACGGCGTTTGCCGATGGCCCAGCCGAGCCCCCCTTCGATGGGTGTGGTCGTCTCGTCAATGTCGTGACCGTAGAGGCAGAGCCCCGCCTCGAGCCGCAAGCTGTCGCGCGCGCCAAGCCCGATGGGTTTGACCTCTGCCTCAGCGAGCAATTTCTTTGAGAGTTCCACGACCTTGTCGGCGGGCACGGAAATTTCGTTGCCGTCTTCGCCGGTATAGCCAGAGCGGCTGACGTAGCACGGGATGCCGGCCACATCCATGTCGCGCGAAGTCATGAAATCCATGTCCTTCACGGCAGGCGCAAAGCGCGTGAGCACCTCAACGGCTTTCGGTCCCTGCAGCGCAATCAGCGCGCGGTCTTCAATGCGGTTGAGTTTAACGCCAGCAGGCAGGTTTGCTTCGATATGTGCAAAATCCTGATGCTTGCAGGCGGCGTTGACGATGATGAAAAGCGTGCCGTCGCGCGTTGTGCGCGTGACCATCAGATCGTCGCGGATGCCACCTTTGTCGTTGAGCAACAGCGTGTAGCGGATGGCACCGGGTGTGAGGCCCGCAATATCGCCCGGCACGAGCGCTTCGAGCGCGGCTGAAACTGTTGCGTGATCCGGCCCGACAAGAAACGCCTGCCCCATGTGGGACACATCAAAAAGACCTGCGGCAGCGCGCGTGTGCAAATGCTCGGTGAGCACGCCGTCTTTATATTGAACAGGCATGTCATAGCCTGCAAAAGGCACCATCTTTGCGCCGAGCTCAATGTGGAGCGCATGCAAGGGCGTGACTTCGAGGTTTTCGGGGGCAGCGTGATCTGTGGTCATCAGGGCTTTCAAATTCGCGCGAATCATCGAGGACTGCCACGCGATGACCTCACGTCATCGTGTAGCGCCCCCTCTGTCGCGGAACCTGAGAGATTTCGCGGGACGGCTAATCAGCCGGTCCGCTTACGCCCGTCGGTGAGACAAGCCGAATGTGGCTCATCTGCTTTCCAGAGATTCATCCCCCTGCGGTCCTTTTTGCCTGAGAGTTTCCGGGGCGGTTGCTCCTTCGGCGCCGGGGCTCTAAGACCCCGATCTCTCCCGCAGAGTTCATGTGTATGGCTCTGTATCGGTATTGGCGCCGATCATATGGGGCTTGGGCAATGAGTCAATTGCGCCAAAGCCGCGCGTCCCGAAATTCGGGCGTTTTCCACGGGATTCAGCGGTTTGCTTATTGCAGCGGCCCGACTGTCGCCTTGCGGTTGTAATCGAGCTGGCTCTGGCTCACCTGAAAACCGACCAGAAACACATAAGAGCTGCCATTTTGGTCATCACGATAGGGAACGACCGTGCCTTCGACGCTCTTCAAGAATCGCACCTGGCGTTCCTTGTCAAAATCGATCGGGATGTCATAGATCTGCTTGCTCACCTTTGCGCCGTCAATACGGGTCACGGCGAGGAAGCCTTTAAGCGACATCTCGCTGTTGGTGGCGGCAGGTCCCATCACGGCCAGCCCGTTAAAGGCCAAATCGACCGAAATGGTTTTGTCCTCGATGTCATATTTGCATTGGATCGCGGCCTTGCTGATTTCAGCCCGAACAACGACGTCTGTCAGATCTTGCCCCTGACCGTTGAAAACCGTGATCCGGTCCGCCCCGTCGAGCACGCCGACCGTCGGGCAGGGCTTGGGTGCCACTGCCGCGATTTCAGCCATCACGTCGTCCTCATCACTGCCCATACCGAGCCAGCTGCAACCGCCCAGCGCCAGCGGGGCCAAGACAATCAATGCCAAAGCAGCGATACGGGAGGCGGAAGGCGAAGTGCGCAGCGCGCCCTGTCGTTCGGTTGAAAACGGCATTATTGGCTCACTCATCTGTTTTGCTGGTGAAAGGTCCGGTTGAGAAAACGGCGGCGGCGGGTTATTTCCGGCATTCTTGACATCCGCCCGCTGCCTCCCTTTATTTCTCATGAGAGACGCGCTGCGAAAGCGTTGTATTTCATAGTGTTAGCTGGCAAAAGCCTGCGTACACAGTCGCCGCACTTTATCGGACTGTCCGCTATGCTACAAGCTAAGGCACACCTCAAACGAGCTTGTCATGACCGATGCCGCCCCCGCCCTGACCCTCATCCTTGCGAGCCCGCGCGGCTTTTGCGCAGGCGTGGACAGGGCTATCCAGATCGTTGAAACGGCGCTCGATAAATTCGGGCCGCCGGTTTATGTGCGCCACGAAATTGTGCATAACCGGTTTGTCGTCGAAGCACTTGAACGCAAAGGCGCGATTTTTGTCGAGGAACTCGACGAAGTGCCGGAAGGCGGCAAAGTCATTTTCTCCGCGCATGGCGTCCCGAAATCCGTGCCGGCGGCGGCTGAAGCCCGCGAGCTGATTTATTTCGATGCCACCTGCCCGCTCGTTTCCAAAGTTCACATCGAAGCCGGACGCCTGCAAGAACGCGGGCTGCAAATTCTGCTCATCGGTCACGCCGGTCATCCCGAAGTGATCGGCACCATGGGGCAACTGCCCGAAGGCGCGGTGACGCTTGTTGAAACGCTCGCTGATGTTGAAAAATTCACGCCTGCCGATGCATCAAAACTCGCCTTTGTAACGCAGACGACATTGTCGGTGGATGACACGGCGGAGATGGTTGCGGCCCTCAAGCGCCGCTTCCCCGATATCGTCGCGCCGCATAAGGAAGACATCTGCTACGCCACAACGAACAGGCAGGATGCGGTCAAGACAATCGCGCCACGCGCCGAAGCGATGCTGGTGATCGGCGCGCCCAATTCGTCGAACTCGATGCGTCTCGTTGAAGTTGCCGAACGCGCGGGCTGCAGCTATGCGGCGCTTGTACAGCGCGCCGCCGACATTGATTGGGCCGCGCTTGGTACACCGCGCACGGTCGGGCTTACCGCTGGCGCGAGCGCGCCGGAAGTTCTGGTTGATGAAGTGATTGCGGCCTTCCGCGAACGCTTCGATGTGACGCTCGAAATGGCAGAGACTGTGCGCGAAAGCGTACAGTTCAAATTGCCACGCGCGCTCATCGGCGAATAGGGGCGCGGCAGGAATGGCGGTTTACACGGAAGTTGCAGACGAGGAGCTTGAAGCTTTTCTCGAACCTTACGGCCTTGGTCAGTTGCTGTCCTACAAGGGCATTGCCGAGGGCGTTGAAAACTCCAACTTCATGCTCCACACGGACAAGGGCATTTTTTTTCTGACGCTTTATGAAAAGCGCGTCGATGCTAATGACCTGCCTTTCTTTCTGGGCCTAATGGATCATCTGGCTGCCAAGGGCATCGCTTGCCCTGTGCCGCTCCACGACCGCGACGGTAAAGCACTCAGCGAACTCGCCGGTCGCCCGGCGGCACTCATCAGCTATCTCGAAGGCGTGTCGGTCAAACGTCCGCAGCCTCGCCATTGTGCTGCCATCGGTCGGGCGCTCGCCGAGTTCCATCTCGCCGGACGCGACTTCAAATTGTCGCGCGCCAATGCGCTCAGCGTGTCCGGCTGGCGGCCATTGTTCGAGGCAAGCCGCGCGCAAGCCGATGGCGTTCTCGCGGGTCTCGCGAGTGACCTCGAAAGTGAACTGACGCTGCTTGAGCGCGACTGGCCGCGCGACCTGCCACAAGGCATCATTCATGCCGATGCTTTTCCCGATAACGTCTTTTTTCTTGGCGAAAAATTCAGCGGCATTTTTGATTTCTATTTCGCCTGCAATGATGCACTCGCCTATGACCTCGCGATCTGTCTCAACGCCTGGTGCTTTGAACACGACGGCGCGTTCAACATCACCAAGGCGCGGGCGCTGTTGCAGGCCTATACAGAGGTGCGTCCATTGAACGCCGACGAACTCGCTGCCCTGCCCTTGCTCGCCCGCGGCAGCGCCATGCGTTTCCTGCTGACGCGCCTTTACGACTGGCTCAACCGCCAGCCCGGTGCACTGGTCAGCCCCAAGAACCCTATCGAGTATGTGCGCCGCCTGCGTTTCCATCGCGGCGTCACCTCGCCATCCGGCTACGGGCTCGACGCATGACTGCGAGCGATATGGTTGAAATTTTCACCGATGGGGCCTGCTCGGGTAACCCCGGCCCCGGCGGCTGGGGTGCACTCATGTCCTACAAAGGCACCGTAAAAGAAATCTGCGACGGCGAACCGCTGACGACAAATAACCGCATGGAACTGTTGGCCGCGATTATGTCGCTCGAAACATTAAAGCGTCCGGCTGTTGTCAAACTCAATACGGACTCGACCTATTTGCGCGACGGCATCACCAAATGGATTCACAATTGGAAGCGCAATGGCTGGCGCACGTCTGACAAGAAACCTGTGAAGAATGCGGACCTCTGGCAGCGGCTTGAAAAGGCCATCGAGATTCACGAAGTGAGTTGGCATTGGGTCAAAGGCCATGCAGGTCACGATGGCAATGAACGTGCCGACGAATTGGCACGACGCGGCATGGAACCCTTTTTGAAGAGCCCGAGATAAACATAGACATGAAAACGGGGGCCCGCACCGGCATCACCGGCGCAAGGCCCCCGCATATATTTCGTTCAGATCTGGCCGAGGATCGTATCGGCACCGGAGACTTTCGCTTCGCCCGGGTTCGGCTCTTTGTTGATCGACTTCACGACTCCATCATCGACCAGCATCGAATAGCGCAGGCTGCGCGTGCCCATGCCGAAGCCCGAACCGTCAAACGACAGGCCGAGCGCTTTCGTGAAATCGCCGTTGCCGTCGCCGAGCATTGTCACTTTGTCGTCGGCGCCCTGTGCCTTGCCCCAAGCGCCCATGACGAACGCGTCATTGACCGAGACGCAGGCGATCTCATCAACGCCCTTGGCTTTGAAATCGGCTGATTTCTGAATGAAGCCCGGCAGGTGCTGGTTGGAACATGTGGGTGTGAACGCGCCGGGGAGCGCGAATACGACGACCTTGCGACCCTTGAAATAGTCACCTGTCTTGACCGGTGCCGGACCCTTGTCCGTCAATTTCATCATGGTCACGTCCGGAATTTTATCGCCAACATTGATGGTCATGTTTGCCTCCTGCTGTGGTGCCGCCTCGCGCACGGCGTTTTCTAATTGATCGGCATTAAAGCGCCAATTTCAGATTATAACCAGCCCGCTATTTGAGCTTTCGGGTGGCTTCAAGCGCCGTATCCGGCCCTGAAAATGTCAGACGGACCTCTGCCCCGATGAGTGATGCACCGGAATTGTTTTCAATTGGCACTTCGTAAGTGATGTCATCGCCTGTGCGCTTTGCACGGGACGCCCCGAACCAGATATTTTTCGGGCCCTCAACAATGACAACGGGCGCATCCGTCGTCACTTTCAATGTGATGTGAAGCGCATCATCTATGAGCGACACCGTCACATCATCAGGATTTTCTGGCGCGACCGGAACACGATCCAAAAATGTGTTGATCGCGCTTGTCTCGTTGCCCCGTCGTCCTTCGGGCAGTGTCAAACCAAGCTGCGCTTCAACCGGCACGCAAATATCCAAACATACGCCGTAATACATCCGGAGTTTGATCTCGACAGGTAACGCGGGGTCAACGGGCACAACACGCAAAGGCCAGATGACATGCGCCGCATAGCCATAGGTCACATCTTCGGGCGCATCAAAGCGCTCCGGTACCGGCCACAAAACTTCAACGCTGCGCAAGTTACGTGACCCGGTCCAATCGAACTGCGGGGCGATGCCCGAATCTCCCGGATGACGCCAGTATGTGTGCCACCCCTCTGCCATTGTGAGCGACAGGCCCGCCATGTAAGCGCCATCGGACGCGACGCCTTCACCTGCAATCAACTCCAGCTTTTCGCCGGCGGGGCTTTTCGCCTCATCCGCGCAAGCAGACACCGTCAACGCGAAAAGTGCGAAGCACATTGCCACAATCCGATGGACGGCACTCGTCATACGTAAAGACCTTCCGCGAAACTTGAACGCATGCGTCAACTTTCTTCTGCCGATAAAACTTTCGCTCGCACCACTCTACACGCAAGATCGCGTGAAAGATTTCTCGGATTTACGTGACATGAGCCACCAAGCACATGACAATAGGAGCCGGTCAGTGCCGCTGATGTTCAAAGCCGACCCTCAACATGGAGGCAGACATTCCATATGCCACGTATGTCGGGAGATTTGAGTTACCAGCCTGACGGGGAAAGTTTCCTCGAAGGCAAGATGCTTATCGCCATGCCGACCATGGGCGACGAGAGGTTTGCGCGCGCGTTGATCTATATGTGTGTGCATAACCCCGACGGCGCGATGGGCATTGTGGTCAACAAGCCCGCCTCAAACATCACCATGCCGCAGCTCCTGAACCAGCTCGAAATTCACGTGCCGCATGAAATTCCCGACCTGCACCAGCGCGTCATGGATTGCCCCGTCCTTGCCGGTGGCCCCGTCGAAATCGCGCGCGGCTTTGTGCTGCATTCGCAGGATTATTATTGCGAAGAATCCACATTACCCGTGGACGATGATATCGGCCTCACCGCCAGCGTCGATATTTTGCGGGCGATTGCAGATGGGCGCGGGCCGGACCGCGCCTTGCTGGCTCTCGGCTATGCCGGATGGGCACCTGGTCAGCTTGAGGCGGAAATTCAGTCCAACGGATGGCTTCATTGCGATCCGGACAAGGAACTCCTTTTTGGCCGGAACATCGGCGCGAAATATCACTGCGCCCTCGCAAAACTCGGCGTGAATATTTCGCTTCTGTCAGGCGAGGCCGGGCACGCCTGAACGGCTCCTCAGCGTGGTGCGTGACGCGCCACGAAATCCAATGCTTCGGCGGCGCGCATCGGCTGGCCGAACAGGTAACCCTGACCATAGTCGCAACCCATCATCGCCAGATCGCGGGCCTGCTCTTCGCTCTCTGTACCTTCCGCGACAATCTCCATGCCGAGGTCATGCGCAAGGCGCACCATCGAGCGGATGATCAGCGGTGTTTCGCGATCGGCAGACATGCCGGCGACAAATGAGCGATCGACTTTCAATGTGTCGAACGGAAAGCGCTGGAGATAGCTCAGGCTCGAATAGCCTGTCCCGAAATCGTCGAGAGATAATCCGGCTCCAAGGCTTTTGAGGCGCTTCAGAACCTGCGCAGCGAACTCAGGATTCTCCATCACAAGGCTTTCGGTGACTTCGAGTTTGAGCGTACCCGGCACAATGTCGATGCGGTTCAGCACGCGCTTCACATCATCGATCAGATCGTGACGCAAAAGCTGACGGCTCGATACATTGACGCTGGCAAAGAGCGGCTTTTCCTGCGGGAACAGTTTTTGCCACGTCGCCAGCTCTTCGCTCGCAGCGCGGAGCGCGAAGCGGCCAAGCTCTGTGATGAAGCCAAGTTCTTCGGCAAGTGGCACAAAGTCATCCGGTGTCAGCAACCCGCGTTCAGGGTGGTTCCACCGCACCAGCGCTTCAAAGCCGCGCACGCTGCCGTCTTCCAGCGACATGATCGGCTGGTAATACATTTCCAGCTGCTTGCGTTCGAGCGAATGGCGCAGATCCGATTCAACGCTCAACCGGTCGTCCGCATCGCCGCGCATATCCGGTTCGAAAATCTCGATCTTTGCCTTGCCGTTACGCTTGGCGCGGAACATCGCAATCTCGGCTTCCGTCAGCAGTTCTTCCGGTACTTCGTGGCTGTCTTCGCAAATGGCGACACCGACAGACGAAGTCGGGAATACTTCCTGACCACTGATTTCGATAGGTTGTGACAGGAATTCCGACAGGGATTCCGCAAAGGCCAAAGCGTCCTGGCGATGCGTGCGCGTCGCAAGCAATACTGCGAATTCATCGCCATTGATGCGGGCAACTGTATCTTCATGCGTGACGAGTGACTCCAGCCGACGCGCGACGGCAATCAACAAGGCGTCACCGCCGGAATGGCCGAGGCTGTCGTTGATGACTTTGAAGCGGTCAATATCCACAAGCAGCAGCGCGGCGCGCGGCCTGTCGATGAGGCCCGTACGCCGGATGGCACGGTCCAACCGGTCCATAAACAAAGCACGATTAGGAAGTCCCGTCAGGCTGTCGTGAACCGCATCGTGAAAGAGGCGCTCCTCGGCCACGATGCGGGCCGTCACGTCGCTCACCGTACCGATGCAGCGCGTGGCAAAGGCTTCGCCTGACGCGATACAACTCGCATTCAGCGACAATGTACGATAGGCGCCGTCTGAATGGCGCATGCGGAATTCGAGATTGAAGGCGACATTGCCGCGATTGATGTAGGCGTTGATCGCGTTGCGGTATGTTTCGCGGTCGGCGGGATGCATATGCTCGCGCCACGCGACTTCCGTTCCGCCAAGCGTTCCCTGATCAAGGCCCAGTAGGGCTTCAACCGACGGCGAGACGTAGAGCGAATCCGCGAGGATGTCCCAATCCCATACGCCCTGACGCGCGCCTGTCAGCGCAAACGCATGGCGCTGCTCGCTGCGGATATTGCCGACATCGGCGCGGCGGCGGCCGCCTTGCGCGTGATATGCGGCAGCAAACGCGAAGAGCACGAGCGCGATCGTGAAGACACCGATGGTAAATGCCGTGCCGACGAATGTGCCCGGCATCCAGCCCATCGCATGAAGTGCAGACGCGATGCCCGCGATACCGAAGAGACCCGCACCGGGAATCAGCAATTGAGCGGGCCGCACACCACGCAACGCCGCCAGCACAACAAGCGGGACACCACCCAGCAGCGCCACCAAAAGCGCGATGCGCACGAGAAGCCCGCCGAGCGGTGGCGAGAACATGGCGACCGGAATAATAGCGAAGACCCCGAGAGACAGCAGCCGCGCTAATTTTGAAGGCAATCCGAAATGCCGTTCCAGATCGAGGAAAAATCTTTCAAGCGCAAAAACCGTCGCAGCAAAAACAGTCAGAGCTATTGTGAGATAGACGCCGTCCCAGCGCGGCGACGTGCCCGCTATCGAACCGATGTAGCCAAAGCTTGCCAATTGGACGAAAAAGCCCGCGCCCAGCAAACCCGCTGTGGCCCGCGCCGCCGGTGCGCGCGTCAAGACCGCAAGGGCCGTCAGATAGATCGTCAGCGCTGCAATGACGCCAAGCATTCCGCCTTCGACAAGCGAGAGACGACGGACGAAAGACGTCCATGCGTCCGGCTGCCAGAGATAAAGCGATTGCGGCGCAGGCTGAGCGCTGTGCAACGCAACGGTCACACTCGATTCCGGGTCAACTGTCAGAGACATGATCGAAAAACCGAGGCGGGCTTCTTCCGGTAGATCGGTGGGATCTTCAGTGCCAGCGGCAAGGGCACGGTCAACGCCATCTGTGAAGGCAGGCCAGAAAAAATTCAGAAAGCCGCGCCCGCGAATGTCGGCGACCAGATAGCGTGTCACCGGTAGTTGCGAACGATTGCGCAAAGCCGCGGCGACCCACACGCCATCGACCGCTTCCGAACCATCCGACAAGGTGACGACACCACTCTCGCCAAGGCCGGCTTCGTCCTCCGGTGCTGCACCGGTCGCCGGAGCTGGTGCGGCGTCGCTTTTTGCGTCGTCCGTCGTTCCGCTGCCGGGCGCTTCGATGATGAGCTGCTGACCTTTTTCAAAATATGTTTCGATGAAAGGCGAAAGATCGACGACCGCACGGTCGTCGTCCATCACAATCGCATCAAGGGCGCGAGACGGTGTTGCAAGCGTCAGCAGGCATGTCGCCAACACACCCGCAAGGACGAAGCCCCGGGCTATTGATTGACCTATCCGACGCATCCAAACCCCTCAAACTTCTCTGACTTCGATCCGTCGCTCTCCCCATGAGCGGCGTCGGACGCGATGATGCATTGTGAACCAGATTCGCAAAGACAGAGTAATTTTGCCTTAAGGATCGGGAGATTTGCATCGTTTTGAAGGTCAAACACCGAGTTTAGAGGCCAAATCTTCGATATCG
Source organism: Parvibaculum sp. (assembly GCA_030649335.1). GTDB lineage: Bacteria > Pseudomonadota > Alphaproteobacteria > Parvibaculales > Parvibaculaceae > Parvibaculum. Next base: position 13,186 of record JAUSLL010000045.1, read on the forward strand.
CTCGCGATATAGTCCCAATCGCCGCGGGGCTCGAGGTCATATTTCTGCGCTGGGCCATATTCCGTTGGCCGCACAAAAAAGGCCGTCATCAGGCCGAGTGCCTTGGCTGCCTTCAGGTCGGCGTTATGCGCGGCGGCCATCATCACCTCACCGGGTTCCAGACCGAGCAGGCGGGCGGCGCCGAGGTAAGTCTCCGGGGCGGGTTTAAAATAACCGAAAATGTCGGAACCCAACACAAGGTCCCAGGGCAGGTTTGCGCCTTTGGCCATGTTGACGAGCAGGGAGACATTGCCGTTGGAGAGCGGCGAAATGATGTAGCGGCTCTTGAGGCGATTGAGGCCAGCCACCGAATCCGGCCACGGTTTCAGGCGATGCCAACCGAGAGTCATATGCACGAGATCACTCTCGCTGAGGCCTTTGATTTCCTGTTCGACGACCAACTTGTCGAGTGAGGCGCGGTGCAATTCGTCGAGCGTCATCCATGGCAACTCACCGGCTGCCACGCGCTTCATCGACGGTACATATTCACCGCGCCATGCATCGACCAGCGCAGTCCAGTCGGCGAGAATCCCCCGGGTCTGGCCGAACGCCGTCAGTTCATCAATGAGGCTGGTGCGCCAATCGACGACAGAACCGAAGACGTCAAAAATAATGGCGCGCGGGCGCTTCTGGTTCATGGGCCGTTGTCCGTCCGTTTGGAAAATTTCAGAGGCGGGGATCGTCGCGCAGAATGGCAAATTGCACGTGATCGCGCCAGACCCCGTTGATGCGCAGAAGCCCGCGCGAATGGCCCTCTTCGCGAAAACCGCAACGCCGCAAGACGGCGCGTGATCGTTCGTTTTCCAGGAGGCAGGACGCCATGATGCGGTGAAGTTTCAACTCTTCAAAAACGAACGGGATGATGGCGCGCACGGCACGTGTCACATAACCCTGCCCAGCAAAAGGTGCGCCAGCCCAATAACCAAGCGTGCAATCCTGCTGCACGCCACGGTGCACATTGGACAGCGTGCATCCGCCCACAAGCGCACGGTCCTCGTCACGGAAAATGAAAAACGGATAGGCATTTCCCTCGCGGCTTTCGCGCTGATAGCGACGAAGGCGGCGACGAAAGGACGGTTTGGTCAGATCATCGGTGGGCCATGTCGGCTCCCACGGCGTCAGGAAATCGCGGCTGACCTCCCGTAGTTCGGCCCATTCGGCGAAGTCTGACATTTGCGGTGTGCGCAGATGAACGCCATCGCCGGCAATCAGCGATGCCGGATCTGTCTTCGAAATCGACCGCAGAAAAGCCATTTGACGACGGCGCTCCCCCCAAGGGACCGTCGCTCAGGCGCGACGCAAATCCCTGTCAGGCAAATCTTGCCGCGAGACGGTCATAAGATTCAAGTCCGCCGCTCTTGCCTTCAAGCGGGCCAACCGCGGCAATGGCCGGTGCCGTTGCGTCTGACCCGAGAAAACGGCTGGCAAAACGCCGGACGGCGGCTGCATCGACCTGATCGACCTTGCCGATCATCTCGTCAATCGGCAGCACACGACCGTGCACGGCATATTGGCGGGCGATCTGTTCGGCGCGGGAGGAGGAAGATTCGAGCCCCATCAAAAGCCCCGCTTTCATCTGGGCGCGGGCGCGGGCAACTTCGGCTTCTGTCGCGTCTTGTCCGAGTTTGGAAATCTCGTCGGCCACGACCGGCATCAATTCGGCAAGGTCGTCGGGCGCGGTGCCCGCGTAAACGCCAATAATGCCGGTGTCGGCAAAGGACCATGAATAGGCGAAGACGGAATAGGCAAGGCCGCGCTTTTCGCGCACTTCCTGAAACAGGCGCGAGGACATGCCGCCGCCGAGGACTGAGGAAAAAATCTGCGCGGCGTAATAATCTTCGTCACCATAGGCCGGACCTTCGAAGGCCAGCGTGACATGCGCCTGTTCAAGTTCGCGCGTTTCGCGGCGCTCGCCGCCGGTGAACTTCGCAGGCTCGGCACCGTTTGAACGGACAGTCGGCATCTCGGAAAAATGTTCGCGGCCAAGAGCCACAAGGTCGGCGTGGTCGATGGCACCGGCGGCGGCGAGCACCATGCCCGGTGCGTGATAGCGTTCGCCCATGTAGTTGCGCAGTGCGTCGCGATCAAAGCCGTTGACGGTGTCGACGGTGCCGAGGATCGTGCGACCCATGGCCTGACCGGGGTAGGCCGCTTCAAGCAAATGATCGAAGACAAGATCGTCGGGCGTGTCGAGTGACTGGCCGATTTCCTGAATGACGACACCGCGTTCGCGTTCGAGTTCGGTGGCGTCGAAGACGGAGTTTTGCAAAATGTCGGCGAGGAGATCGACGGCGAGCGGCAGGTCACCTTTCATCACGCGAGCGTAATAGGCGGTTGCTTCATGCGCCGTATGTGCATTGAGATGTCCGCCGACATTTTCAATTTCTTCGGCAATGGCGCGCGCGTTGCGGCGCTCGGTGCCTTTGAACGCCATATGTTCGAGCAGATGCGAGACACCATGCTGGTGACGGGTTTCGTGACGCGCGCCGGTGTTAACCCAGACGCCAACCGAAATGGTCTGCAGATGCGGCATGGAATCCGTCACTACAGTTAAACCGCTTTCGAGTCTTGTCACTTCAACAGCCATGCAGGTCTCCTTGGTGGTCTATGAAATTTACGCAAACAACAATCAGAAAAATCAGGCCGCCAACGCGCGTGCGCGTTGGCGAATAAAGGTTTGAACGGCTTTGATGTCGTTCGGCAATACATCGAGACGTTCTTCGCGCGTGAACAAATCGGCCATGCGCGGCGGTAATTCGGGGTGGATGCCGGTCGCCGCTTTAACCGCATCTGGGAACTTGGCGGGATGCGCGGTGGCGAGCGTCACCATCGGCACACCGAGATCGCCGCGATCCTTGCGGGCGGCGGCGACACCAACGGCTGTATGCGGATCAATCAATTCACCGCAATCGGCGAGCATGCTTTTGATCGTCGCTGTGGTTTCAGCCTCATCAACGCGGGTTGCGGAAAAAATCATACGCATCGCGTCAAGACGCAGAGGATCGATTTCAAAGGAACCCGACTGTGTAAGGCTTTGCATCAAACGACGCACGCTGTCACCGTCGCGGCCATAGGCGTCGTGAACGAGACGTTCAAAGTTCGACGACACCTGAATGTCCATGCTCGGACTGATCGTCGGCTGCACCTGCCCGACTTCATACCGACCCGTAGTGAGCGTGCGCGCGAGAATGTCATTGACGTTGGTGGCGACTAGCAGGCGCGAAATCGGCAAGCCCATGCGCGAGGCGGCAAAGCCCGCAAATACGTCACCGAAATTTCCGGTGGGTACGGAATATGCGATGGGGCGCGCGGGCGCGCCGAGGGCGACGGCGGACGTAAAGTAATAAACGATCTGGGCCATGACACGACCCCAGTTGATCGAGTTGACGCCTGCGAGAGAGACTTCGTCTCCGAACGAATGATCGTTGAACATGGCTTTGACGAGCGCCTGACAATCGTCAAAAGAACCTTCAATCGCGATGTTATGGACGTTGGCGTCGAGCACCGTCGTCATCTGGCGGCGCTGCACTTCCGACACGCGACCCTTGGGATGCATGATGAAAATATCGGTCGTGTCGCGGCCACGAAAGGCCTCGATGGCGGCCGATCCGGTGTCGCCCGACGTCGCGCCGACGACCGTGATACGGCGTCCGCGTTTCTCCAGAACATGATCGAAAAGACGAGCCAAAATTTGCATGGCGACATCTTTAAACGCCAATGTGGGCCCGTGGAAAAGTTCGAGCAGCCAGTCGTTATCCCCGGTCTGGACGAGGGGCACGACGGCCTTATGCCCGAAGGAGGCATAGGCCTCGTTGATCATCGTCTGGAGGTCGGAATCGGGAATAGAGGGGCCGATATAGAGGCGCATGACGCGGAAGGCGACTTCGGAATAAGTCAATCCGGCCAATGCCTTAATCTTGCGTTCGGACATCTGCGGCCACTCGGCGGGCACATATAATCCCCCGTCGCGCGCAAGTCCTGCGAGCAAAGCATCCTCGAATTCAAGCTCGGGGGACTGTCCCCTTGTGCTGACGTATTTCAACATAATCTCCAGGATGGCCGGCCGACGGCATTCGTCAGGCGCTGGTTGGGGATAAAATAGCCCTGCGGCGCCCTCTAATCAATGAGCCGAAACGTCGCCGGACGAAAAATGGCGGAATTCTGCGGTTAACTAGCGAGATAGCGCGCTTCCAGATGGCTCTTGAAGGCCGCTGTCCCTAGGGGCGCACCGGTCGCGGCGAGGATGATCTCGTCGGGGGTGCGGGACGATCCGACCCCGTGAACATGCTCGCGGACCCACGAGGTCAACTCGACAAAGCGAGCCTTTCCAAGCTCGATTCCGAGGTTATTTCGAGCTTTCCATGCCGAGCTAAAGAGCTGTGCGGCCGCGAGTGCGCCGAGCGTATAAGTGGGAAAATAACCGAAGGATCCGGACGGCCAATGGATGTCCTGCATGCAGCCATCGGCATCATCAGGCGGTGTTATCCCCAAAAGCGTATTCATTCCTTCGCCCCACGCCCCCGGCAAATCGGCGGGGACAAGATCGCCCGCGATCATCGCGCGTTCCAAGCGATAGCGGAGGATAACGTGGAGGGGATAAGTGATCTCGTCGGCGCTGACGCGGATGAGCGAGGGGCCGACCTGACGGTAGTGGCGCAGGATATTCTCCGGCGACCATGCCTCCCCTTCCCCGCCGAAGATTTTCTTCAGGCGCGGCGCGAGGGCGGAGATGAATTGTGTGGAGCGACCGGCCTGCATTTCGAACAGAAGCGACTGGCTCTCGTGAATGGTCATGCCGCGCGAGCGACCGACGGGCTGGTTGCGCCATTCTGCAGGAAGCCCGCGCTCGTAGAGCGAATGGCCGGTCTCATGGATGACGGCCATAAGGCTTTCCATGAAATCGCTCTCGTCGTAGCGCGTGGTGATGCGGCTGTCGTCGGGCACACCGCCGGTGAAGGGATGATGGCTGACGTCGAGACGACCATGCGCGAAATCAAAACCGAGCGCGCCCATGACGTCACGGCCCAATTCCTCCTGCAAAGGAATTGAGAAGGGGCCTGTGAGCGGCAAGGGCTGCGGCGCTGACGCCTGCTTGTCCATGACGCGTTTCAGAAGATCCGGCAGAAAGCCTTCAAGATCCGTGAACAGACGGTCAATGTCGGCGGAGCGGCGGTCGGGATCATAACCGTCGAGCAGCGCGTCGTAAGGCGTGAGGCCAAAAGCCTCTGCCTTGGCAGCGGCCTGCTCGCGCACCAGCGCAACGAGCGTGGTGAGTTCCGGTGCGAGCGACGCAAAATCATTGGCAGCACGCGCCTTGCGCCAGATCATTTCCGTTTTGGATTTCTGGTAGGACAATTTCGACACAAGATCGGTCGGCGTCGCCGTGGCGTGGCGATGGATGCGGCCCATCTCGTTCAGGTTGGCGCGGTCCCAATCGGCGAGAGCGTCGGCACTGTCGCCGGCGCTCGCGAGCAGGTCGGCGGTTTCAGGCGCGGTCAGAGTTTCATGCGCGATGAGCGAAAGCGTTGCCTGCTGTTCGGCGCGCGCCCCTGCCCCGCCTTCCGGCATCATGGTGGCGCGGTCCCAATGCAACACGGCTTGCGCGCCGCCAAGCGCGGAGAGACGCGCGAAACGCGATTTCAGTGTGGCATAGGCTGTTGTGGAGTTTTGTTCGCTCATCTTTTGTCGCTTATTCCTTTGGGCGTCCAATGCGGCCGTTCGACCAATGATAGGCGAGATAGATGGCAAAGAGAACGAGGGCGAGGCTGAACCATGTCAACGCATATTCAAAATGCACATTGCGGATGTTGACCTGCGTGCGGCCACCAATGGGCAGACCGCCGACGTTGGGCGTTGCGTCGGCTTCGGCATAGAAAGGCGCGACATTGGCGAGGCCGAGGCCTGAGGCCATAGCGACAGGATCGCGCGTGAACCACAAGTTGCCTTTGACGTCATCGGGCGCGGAGAAAATGCCACGCGCCTGCGGGGCGCGCGCCACGGCGATGAGGCTGGTGGGGCCTTCGATCTGACCGCTCGCGCGGGCGGCAATATCAATATAGTCGCGCGGCACGAAACCACGATCGACGAGGACGGTGCCGGCCCCGTTTGCGAGCACAAAGGGCGTCACGACATCGATACCGGCGGTGCCTTCATCATCCTGCGCGAAATAATAGAGCTCGCTGTCGTTGAGGAAATGGCCTTCGAGTTTCAGGCGATGATATTCGAGTTGTTTGAGATCGAGCGTGGCCCATTCGCTTTGCGCGGGCACGTCCATGGGCTCTTCGACCATACGGTGATTGATGGTGGCGATGAGGTTGAGCTTCCATTGCAGGCGCTCAAGCTGCCAGAGGCCGAGACCGATGAGGATGGCGAGCGCAATTGCGGTGGCGACGGTGGGCCAGAGCAGCGGGCGGAATAGATTGTTGGTGGTGAGCATGGTGTCAGTCCTCCACGTCGTGCAGGCGGCCTTCGCGGGCCTTGTGTTTGAACTGTTGCGCGATGAGCCAGCCTTTGAACGGACGCATGAGGCCGAGGCCGAGAGTGATGGTGAGTGGCCCCCAGATGAGCGCGTGGATCCAATAGGGCGGCTGATAGTTGACCTCAACATAGAGGCCGAGGCCGACGACGATGAAGCCGACAATCATAATGATGAAGACAACCGGCCCATCGCCCGCGTCGGCGAAACTGTAATCGAGGCCGCAGGCGGTGCAGGCGGGCGGGATGGTGAGAAAGCCTGTGAACATTTTGTCTTTGCCGCAACGCGGGCAGGCGTTGGTGAGGGCGATTTTGACGGAATGTTGCGGCGGGTAGGTTTGATCGGGCATGGGGGCCTTTGGGGTCTGAGAAGAACGCCTGAACCCTTATGCTCCTTTTCTGAATTGCTTTCATCCGGCTTGTCTTCAAAATCGACTTTGCAACATGCAGCTAGCGCAAAAAATCTCGACCACAGTTGCCTTACCCTGAAACTTGCCAGGGCACTCATACCGGACGGAATGCTATATTTTTTCTCTAGTTTCTCTTCTGCCAATCAAATTCTGGGTGCTTGGCAACGGGCTTGCACACTATCAACCCATGACCGGCCACATTGCCGGATAAGCTCAGAAGGGTTTCGTCAAAAGTATGAAACTCGTCCGCTCGGAAAAGAATTGCGGTTGCAAGATGTATTGCATCAGGCGTCTTGAGTTTGTTGCCTACTTCTTTCGCATAATGATTTCTTAAGTCGTGAGCCAGCGCGGCCACTTTCGTGTCCATGCTAACTCGACTAAGCCGCTTCAACAGGCCATCGAACAAGGTTTCCATTCCCGCAGGAATTTTTCCCGACAAGACTTCTACTGAAGTGAGAACGGAAGTCATTAATCGTACGTCACGCTTTCTATGACGTTCGATTACTTCTCTAACGCCATCCATCTCACCCGAATTGCGGCTTTCGTCCTTTAACCACGCGAGAAAAAGGCAAGTATCCCAATAATACAACGGACTATTCCCAGCCATTGCGAAGCTCCCGCACAAACGCTTCACTACTCAAGGCGCCCGTAGCGCTCGGTGCTCGACCTCGCAAATCCTCCCAGTCGGGCAATTCATCTTCTGGAGGGAATGCTTCGATATCGGAAACATCAATTTGATAAGGGAATGCTGCACCACGTCGATATTTCAAAATGCCGAACACTTCCACCCTTCGGCCCACGGCAAACACAGCATCGTCGAAAAGCCTGTGCGGGAAGTGGCAACTAATTTTCCGTGGGCCGACATCTGGATATACGTGAAACGTATTTGCCCCACGATGAATATTGATTTGCTCCAACATGCCTTCAATGGAACCATAACACTCATCATCTACCGCAAGTGCCTTTGTAACTCGACCAGCAACATCGTCGTTCAGCTCAAACTTCTTCTCGTTGACGAATAATGTAGCGCGCTTGATACCAACACCAACAGGTCTGGCAAGCCGACGAAAATCTTCGAGCAACTCCGAATCAAACTCGTCTAGATTGGCTTCAGTCGTCACCGCAGCAGCGACTCTTTCAAACCGATCCAGCACAATCTGAGCCATCTGCGAGTCGCTCGATTTTGGAGTTAGCACCATTCGTAGCGGGCTATTGTACGAAATTTCTGCAACCTCAAACACAGTCGAAGGCTTTCCTTCGATCGCGTCGCGCGAGATTTGGGTCAGAGCAGCATTCAAGGATTGAAGCTCGGAAACAAACGTGCCGAGACGAATTCGCCCCTCCTCTTCGCTAAGCCCCTCAAGCACCAATGTAATGCGATCATTCTTCATAGCACCAACCACATAGTTTGAGGATTTAGCTCCAAGTTTTATTAGGTACAATCAATCTCTGTACTGATTACCTTTTCTTCGCAAGCAATCGCAACGGCACCATCAAGACACGGTACATCATGCGTACAAATTGTAATCATAAATGTGCTTCAACGGAACGAAATCACATTATCTTCGATCATAACAAAAAGGGCGGGTCTTTTGGACCCGCCCTTTTCAAATAAGATCGCGCTTGGCCTAGCCGCCGTGCATGACGGCGCCATGGCTGCCCCAGATGTAGATGGAGGCGAAGAGGAAGAGCCAGACCACGTCCACGAAGTGCCAGTACCAGGCGGCGGCTTCGAAGCCGAAATGCTGCTTGGAGTTGAAACCGCCATTGATGGCGCGGACCAGGCAGATGGCAAGGAAGATGGTGCCGACGAGCACATGGAAACCGTGGAAGCCGGTGGCCATGAAGAAGGTCGCGCCGTAGATGCTGCCGCCAAAAGAGAAAGAGGCGTGCATATATTCATAGACCTGAAGGGCCGTGAAGATCATGCCGAGCACGACGGTGAAGACGAGACCCTGCACAAGACCCTTGTTGTCGTCGTGCTGGAGCGCGTGATGCGCCCATGTGACGGTTGTGCCCGACGCCAGCAGGATCAGCGTGTTGAGCAGCGGAATGTGCCACGGGTCGAAAACTTCGATGCCCTGGGGCGGCCAGTGACCGCCGGTGAAGGCTGTGCGCGAGGCCTGAATGGCTTCGCCCGGAAAGAGCGATGCGTCGAAGAAGGCCCAGAACCATGCAACGAAGAACATGACTTCAGAGGCAATGAACAGAAGCATGCCGTAGCGCAGGTGAAGCTGGACAACCGGTGTGTGGTCGCCTGCGTTGCCTTCGCGCAGCACGTCGCGCCACCAGCCTGCCATCGTGTAGAAAACGATGAGGAAACCCGGCACGACATACCAGAGCGGTGCGCCGTGGAAATACTGGACCGCGCCGACGGCAAGGATGAAAGCGCCGATGGCACCGATCACCGGCCATGCGCTGGGATCGACCAGATGATAATCATGATGTTTGGCGTGTGCGTCAGCCATGTCCCGAATTCTCCACTTAGCGATCGGCATTGAAGCTGCCGAGGTCTTTATCCAATAATTTCTTTAGGCAGTCGGTTCGATCATTTGCAACGCGCCATAGGTTGGCCGCTGCGCCACGTTGCCGCCGAGTTTGGCGACTGTGACGACGAAAAACAAAACCACCAGCGCGCCCAGTACCAGAGCGAGGGCCACATTGCGCTGCTTGCGACGCTTCAGCTGATCCGGTGACCAGCGCAGCGGTGTTTCATCACTCATGGCAGCACCTTTCAAAACGTCACCAAGGGGGTGAGCGGCGCTGCAAGGCCGAAGCCCTGCTCGACCAGAAGCACGCTGAACAGAAGGAAGAGGTAGAGGATCGAATAGGCAAACAACTGCCGCGCGGTCTTGTATTCGCCCTTTGCATCGCGCCAGACGCGGTAGGCAAAGACGAGGAAGCCGAGGCCGAGCGCCGCTGTGACGCCTGTGTAGATGAGGCCCGCAAAACCCAGAAGCGACGGCAGCGCCGTGACGGGCATGAGCAGGATCGAATAAAGCATGATCTGATTACGCGTTGCCGCTTCGCCCGCCACATTGGGGAGCATGGGCACGCCAGCGGCTTCGTAATCGGAACTGGAGAAAAGCGCCAGCGCCCAGAAATGCGGCGGCGTCCACATGAAGATGATGAGGAAGAGCGCGATGGATTCGACCGAAACCGAACCTGTGACCGCGGCCCAGCCGATCATGGGCGGGAAAGCACCCGCAGCACCACCGATGACGATGTTTTGCGGCGTCGAGCGTTTGAGCCAGATCGTATAGATGACGGCATAGAAGAAGATCGTGAAGGCGAGAAGACCGGCGGCGACCCAATTGACTGCGAGCCCCATGGTGAGGACCGAGCCGATGGAGAGTGTGATGCCGAAGCCGAAAGCTTCGCCTGACGTCACGCGACCTGAAGGCACGGGACGATTGGCCGTGCGCTTCATCTTGAGGTCGATGTCGGCGTCGTACCACATGTTCAACGCGCCTGACGCACCCGCACCGATGGCCACACAGAGCAGCGCCGTGAAGGCGATGACCGGGTTGATCGCACCGGGGGCCACCACAAGACCGACGAGACCGGTGAAGATCACGAGCGACATGACGCGCGGCTTCAGCAGCTCGAAATAGTCAGCGGGCGCGGCCATGCCGATATCGGGCACAGACCGCGTTCCGTTGATGGTGCTCGTGGTGATCGAGCTGTCAGACATTAGGTTCCGCTTCCCTTATTTGATGCGGGGCAGATCGGAGAACTGATGGAACGGCGGCGGTGAGGACAATGTCCATTCCAGCGTCGTCGCACCTTCGCCCCAAGGATTGTCGGCTGCTTTTTCCTTGCGGGCGAAAGCCTGGAAGACGCCGACGAGGAAGACCAGCACACCGAAAGCCGAGATGTAGGAACCGTAGGACGAGACTTCGTTCCACAGGTGATAGGCATCCGGATAATCGGCGTAGCGGCGCGGCATGCCGGCGAGGCCGAGGAAATGCTGCGGGAAGAACACGAGGTTCACGCCGATGAAGGTGATCCAGAAGTGCAGCTTGCCGATGAATTCGGAATACATGTAGCCGAACATTTTCGGGAACCAATAATACCAGCCCGCGAAGATGGCGAACACGGCACCGAGCGACAGCACGTAGTGGAAATGCGCCACCACGTAATAGGTGTCATGCAGCGAACGGTCCACACCGGCATTGGCGAGCACCACGCCCGTCACACCACCGATGGTGAACAGGAAGATGAAGCCGATGGCCCAGAGCATGGGTGTTTTGAACTCGATGGAGCCGCCCCACATGGTGGCGATCCACGAGAAGATCTTCACGCCGGTCGGCACCGCGATGACCATGGTGGCCGCCACGAAATAGGCCTGCGTGTTGACCGACATGCCAACCGTGTACATGTGATGCGCCCAGACGACGAAGCCGACGACGCCGATGGCGACCATGGCATAGGCCATGCCGAGATAACCGAAGACGGGCTTGCGCGAGAAGGTCGAAATGATCTGGCTGACGATGCCGAAGCCGGGAAGAATGAGAATGTAAACTTCCGGGTGACCGAAGAACCAGAAGAGATGCTGGAACAGGATCGGGTCGCCGCCGCCTTCAGGCGCGAAGAAGGTCGTGCCGAAGTTACGGTCTGTCAGAAGCATCGTGATGGCGCCCGCGAGAACCGGCAGCGAAAGAAGCAGCAGGAACACGGTGACGAGGATCGACCAGACAAAGAGCGGCATCTTGTGCAGCGTCATGCCGGGGGCGCGCATGTTGAAGATCGTCGTGATGAAGTTGATGGCGCCGAGGATCGAGGAGGCACCGGCAAGATGGAGCGCGAGGATCGCGTAATCCATCGCAGGCCCCGGTGAACCCGATGTCGAGAGCGGCGGGTAGATTGTCCAACCGCCGGAAGCGCCGTGGCCGCCGGGCGCGCCGGGCACGAACATCGAAATGATGAGCAGGCCGATGGCGGGCGGAAGCAGCCAGAAGGAGATGTTGTTCATGCGCGGGAAGGCCATGTCCGGCGCGCCGATCATGAGCGGTACGAACCAGTTGCCGAAGCCACCGATCATGGCGGGCATGACCATGAAGAAGATCATGATGAGCGCGTGGCCCGTCACGAAGACGTTGTAGAGGTCATGGTTGCCGCCGAAAATCTGGTCGCCCGGATTTTGCAGTTCCATGCGGATGGCCACGGACAGCGCGCCGCCGATGATACCCGAGATGATCGCGTAGATCAGGTACATCGTGCCGATGTCTTTGTGGTTGGTCGAATAGACGTAACGACGCCAACCTGTGGGATGGTCCTCGTGGTGATCCGAATGTGCCGCAGCTGTGCCTGCCATTGGTCTCGATCCTTCGCTCTTCAATCTCTAGAACGTGTTGTGCTTAAAACGATGCGGGGTTCAGTGCGACGCTGCGCCGAATGAAAGCGCGAGTTTGACGCTTTCGTTGGGAACAGTGATCGACGCTGAACCGGATTTTTGAGCAACCCAGGCCGCGAATTCTTCTTTGGAAACCACATGCACTTCGATGGGCATGAAGGCATGGCCCTGACCGCAAAGTTCCGAGCACTGGCCGTAGTAGATGCCGGCCTTAGTCGCACGGAACCATGTCTCATTGAGGCGACCGGGGATGGCGTCAATCTTGACGCCGAAAGCGGGGACGGCCCAGGCATGGATCGCGTCGCCGGCGGCAGTCACGATGACACGCACTGTCGTGTCGATCGGCACCACAACAATTTCGTCGGTGGCGAGGAGACGCGGACGGCCGTTCAATTCATCTTCCGGCACCATATTGGCCGAAAAGGAAATTTCAGCATTGTCGGGATATTCGTAATCCCAGTACCACTGGTTGCCTGTCGCTTTGATGGTCATTTCCGCCGGGGGAATGACCAGCTCTTTGTAGAGCAGGCGGAAGGACGGGAAGACGATCAGGACGAGGATCAGGATCGGTCCCAGCGTCCAGGCGACTTCGAGCCATGTGTGATGCGAGGTCTTGGACGGCACCGGGTTCGCCTTGCGGTTGAACCGGATCATCACATAGCCGAGCAGCGCTGTGACGAAGACCACGATGACCGTGATGATGACGAGCAGAAGATTGTGGAAGCTCTCGATGTCTTCCATGACCGGCGTCACGGCTTCCTGAAAGCCCATCTGGCCCGGCACCGAAATGCCTGTCGCATACGCGCCTGTGGCTGTGAGAAATAGCCCCGCCGCGAGCGCAAAAGCCCCAAGTCCGACCAAGCGCCCGATACCGTTCAGAAACCGCATGCTAGTTCCCAGCTCCCAATGCTGTTGACAGGACCCGTGCCTGATGTCCGCCGGTGTGCCCCAAAGGACAACTGCGACCCGGAAGACAACCGCACTGATGTGTGCCCTGTCACCACTTCAATTCCAATGGAGGGGCCGCCGAAATGGCTGTCCCCCGATAATTCCTGCGTCAGAAAACATAAACCGATGGCCACCGCAAGGCTCTCTGTCGCGGCATCCCGTTTCGGCTCTTCCCCTGACCCCGTCGGCATACCCGACTCGCGCTCGTGAGTATAGACAGGCCAGCAACAGAGGCCACATGTCGCGCGCGGTTTTGCGACGTTTTGCCACAATAATTGTGTCCTGTCAGGTGCTTGAACCTTTCCTGCACAGGAAAAAAGCCTAGAGTAAGAGTGACTCTTAAATAGAGGCGATGCTGATGCGCGATGAAGCCCTGATTCACTTCCATTACGGCAGCCGGATTTCCGCCGGATTGCTGCTCGCCTCCAATGGGGGCGCTGCACCTGAACTCATCAGCGAAGCCGCGCCCTATTACACCCCGCGTGATCCGGGCCGCTCGGCGGTGGGGTTTTGCGCCTGTCACCCCAAAATGGTCGAGGATATGACCGGCCCGCCGCCCAAAGGCTGGCAAAACTGGCGGTTTCAGGACTGGGACGAGTGGTTTGGCCGCATCAACGGCGTTTTCCTTGTCGATCTGGAAAAGCTGCATGTCGTGCAATATCCGCTCTATAGCTGCGGATCACAGATTGTGCGCTGCGATCTGAGCGCCCTGCCGCACCGATTGGTGCCGGTTGAAGAATGGTTCGAACATCCATAGGTGTTGAAGCCACCTCGCGCTGCCCCCACCTTTCGGCCCGTATTTAGGAAATTCCATGAGCGATACGCCTGACGACCTGTTTTTTGCGCCCCACGGGCTCGACCGCTCCCGCGTCGAGGGTCTTGTCGGCGATGCGCTGCAAGGCACGGACGACGGCGAGTTGTTCCTTGAATACCGTCAGTCTGAAGCTCTGGCCTTCGATGACGGTCGCCTGAAAATGGCAACATTCGACACCACGCAAGGTTTCGGTCTGCGTTCCGTCGCCGGTGAAGCGACGGGTTATGCGCATTCATCCGAGCTGAGTGAAGCTGCAATCAAACGCGCGGGCGATGCTGTGCAGGCTGTGAAGCAAGGCCATACGGGCGTGCAGTCATCAGGCCCGCAGCGCACCAATGCGCATCTCTATACCGACGAGAACCCACTGGGCGCACAGAGCTTTGAAGAGAAAGTGAAGCTTCTTTCCGACATTGATGCCTATGCGCGTGGCCTCGACAGCCGTGTGCGGCAAGTGTCGGCATCGCTCGCGGGCGAATGGCAGGCGGTGGAGATCATGCGCGCCGACGGACAGATTGTGCGCGATGTGCGCCCGCTCGTGCGGCTCAATGTGTCCATCGTTGCAGGCCAAGGCGACCGGCAGGAAACCGGCAGCCAGGGCACCGGCGGCCGCATGGGCTATGAAACCTATATCGACCCTGCGAAATGGCGCGGCCAAGTGGACGAAGCTTTCCGCCAAGCCCTCGTCAATCTCGACAGCGTGCCCGCCCCCGCCGGCGAAATGGACGTGGTGCTCGGGCCCGGCTGGCCCGGCATCCTGCTGCATGAAGCCATCGGCCACGGACTGGAAGGCGATTTCAACCGCAAGAAGACATCGGCCTTCGCGGGCCTGATGGGACAGCGCGTGGCCGCCCCCGGTGTCACGGTGGTGGACGATGGCACGATTGCCAATCGCCGCGGTTCGCTGACCATTGACGACGAAGGCACACCGACCAGCCGGACGGTGCTGATCGAGGACGGTATTCTTAAAGGTTATATGCAGGACCGGATGAACTCGCGCCTGATGGGCATGGCGGCAACGGGCAATGGCCGTCGCGAATCCTACGCGCATCAGCCGATGCCGCGCATGACCAACACTTACATGCTGGCAGGCGTCCGCGACCCGCAGGAAATTCTGGCCTCGGTCAAGCATGGTCTTTACGCCGTGTCCTTCGGCGGCGGTCAGGTGGATATCACGTCCGGCAAATTCGTCTTCACATGCACCGAAGCCTATATGATCGAGAACGGCGTCATCGGCGCGCCGGTGAAGGGCGCGACCATCATCGGCAACGGACCCGATGTGCTGACGCGCGTCGCGATGATCGGCAATGATCTGAAACTCGATCCCGGCATCGGCGTCTGCGGCAAGGCAGGCCAAGGCGTGCCGGTGGGCGTGGGACAACCGACGCTGCGCATCAACGGCATGACGATTGGCGGGACGGCGCGGGCGGCGTAAGAGCGGGCCTCGTCCTTCGAGACGCGGGCTTTGCCCGCTCCTCAGGATGAGGATTGTTTTTACGCGGAACTTTTCACACTCATCAAGGTGAGGATTGTTTATTGCGCACTCCTCTTCCCTACCTCATCCTGAGGAGGGCTCCTTAGCCCGTCTCGAAGGATTGCCACCTCGTGTGACAAGAAGACAAAACGTGTCGGAGGGCGCGGGATGCATTGGCAACGATTTTTCATGCCCCGGCCCGGCAGCTTCAGTGCAAATCTCGTAGAAGCCCACCGGGAGAAACATTGCTACATGCGTGATGTAAGCGTCGACCTGAGTGTTTTACCGTTCACGCTGCCAAAGGGTGATGTTCGCTTTCGCCAGAGTTTCAAAGCCAAGGCGATGTTGGTCATCAGCCTGCTCATGGCCTTGTTGTTTTTGACTTTAGCGAGGGTGATCGCAGGCGGGTATGGCATTTGGTTTCTGATCATACTGATGTCGACCATTTTTCTTGGATTGACATATTGCTTCATCGCCAATGCCCTCATGGTTCGCCGTGTGACATTCAACAAACATGATGTGCATGTGCGCGAGTATGACGGAACCGAATGGAACGCCTCATATCGAAGTTATCTTGGTGTGAAGCAGGACGACTTCACGTTTCGCGGGCCCGGAGTTGAGAAGTGCAGAATTGTGCGGCTGGTGACCGAAATACCCGATCGCTGCATTACGCTCGATCTGCGCCACAACATTTTCAACGAACCATCACCGCTTGCCGAATATGCCCGCATTCTCGGCGTGCCAATCATCGAAACAAAACTGCAGCCTGTCGAAAATCTGAAAGCCGGATGGTGGACTGTCGCCCCGCCCATGATCTTTGCCTTCGGTATATTTTCCGTTGTGATAGGTGGCTTCTTTTTGCTGGCGAGCCATTCGAACAAAGCCGAATTCATTATTCAAAACCACGCCTCATCGGCCATCCGCACCGGACAGATAAAGGCGGGCAACCGCAGTCACCTTATTCGACCTGTTGCGGAAGGAACCTCACGGACCGTCCGTTTTCCCGTGAGCCACGAAGGCGGATACACGGTGAGCGTCGAACTGAACAACGGACAAAAATTATCAACCGGAGAAACAGGCTATATGACACACGGCGTGGACATACAGGTCGTCATTGATGTGCACGATGACGAGGTATCCGTAAGCGACGTATCCACTGACGTTACGTATACGAATTCGAACCGTGAAGATTACGGTCTGCCACAATAGGTGCGAGGACCATCGGATGCCGCTAAGCCGCTTCGGATTTCGCGATTTCGGACCTGAAATGCTGACGGGCGTCGGTGTGTTTCGCGTGGACCTGAGCGCGCGGCCCGTGACGGTTTCGCTGGCGCCTGCCAAGGCGAAGTTTGTTGTGATGCTTGTCGCCTATGCGATCTTGGTCGCTATCGTGGCGGGTGTGGTGATCGGGATCGCGGGGGAACGGCCGGACGGTGTTTTGATTTTCTTCGGCGTGTTGATTTTTGTGCCTGTGGCGGTATTCACCTTCATGGGCTTTGCGACGAAGCGAAGCGCGGTGTTTGATGTGGCGCATGTGAGCGTTACTGAAACCAACGGTACGATCTGGGATGCTTTTTATAAGGAATATCTCGGTGTGCGCTGGCGGATTCACGCACGCGATCCGGGGGAAAGTTCAGGCGATTTTCTGGTGATCGAGATGATCCACCCTGACGCGACAAAGACACTGCCGCTTTATGTCGATCTGGCGATGGCGGGGCCGGATGAGCGGCGCGACATGACGGCGGAATTTGCGCGGGCGTTAAAGCTGCCGGTGCTGGTGTCGCCGGATGAGGATGAGGATGACGATGAGCCGGATGCGGTTTAGATGCGGTTTATGAGGACGACGATGGGGACGGCGACGAAGACTAGCGCAGGTGGATAAATGGTTCCCCTGATCAAGTCACGGGACGACACCATTTTTTTAACTGAACTTTCGTCGCATTCAACTGTCATCCCGTGGCTTGACCACGGGATCCAGAGCGGCGGGTTCGGTGTGTGCGGCAGTCCCCCCACCCAAAAAATCGAAGAATATTTTTTGACCTCCCCACGAGGGGGGGTGTTTTTGATTGCTATAAGCTATTCAAGAAATCTGTTATTTCTTTATCACTCCGTAAGCAGAAGACTTTTGCGTGACTGCCGTGTTGCGCGATGCCCTGTTCGATCTTCGGGATGTTGTCGCGGCGGTAGTTCCAGATGAATTTGTAGAATTCCCAATCATATTGTTCGGGGCAACCCGGTGCGAGATCTGCGCGGTTGCGGCCGAATTGGGTGGTGGTGCGCCAGAAGGCGCGCCAGAGGCAGAGCCAGCGGGGCTGGTCGATCCAGATGATCGTGTCGGCGCGCGGCATGCGGATATCGAATGTCTTTGAAAAATTGCCGTCGATGATCCAACGCTCGCCTGCACAAGCGGCGGTGACCTTGGGGCGAAATTCGTCGTAGGTGCTTTCGGTCCAGCCGGGTTTCCACCAAAGCACATCGAGATGCGTGACGGGCAGGCCGAGCTTGGCGCTCAAGGCGCGCGCGAGCGTGGACTTGCCGCCGCCGGAGCAGCCGATGATGAGAATGCGGTTCATGGTGTGTCCCCCGAGGGGGAAGTATTGAAGACGTGGATGGCCGGATCAAGCCCGGCCATGACGCAGCAAGAAAGACCCTCACCCAACCCTCTCCCAGAGGGAGAGGGTTAACCTTTGGAACTGTGGCAGACGGCCTGGAGTTTGTTGCCTTCGGGGTCGCGGGAACCGATGGTGACCTGGCTGAACATTGGCGGTTCCTCTTGCTATTTAGCGCGCCAAAGCTCCGGATCGCTGACGCGGAAGGCTTCGAAGGATGCTTTGAGCGTTTCCAAAATGAAGCGATCAGCGCGGCGGCGCGCGGGCATGACAATATCCAATTGGCCACTGAGCCACAGACTTGCAAGACCGTGGGTGACGCCGAGCATCGCCGCGGTCAGGCGCGAGGCTGCGCCCGCGGGCAAGACACCTGCTGCCTGACAGTCGGCGACACTACGCTCCAACAGGGCAAAGCTCTCGGCCTGTGCGGCGATGGCCTCGTCATAGGTTGCGTCGTCGCTCCAGCGATGGGCGAACATGACGTGAAAATGCCCCGGCGTGTCGAGCATGAAGCGCAGATAGGTTTCCGGCAGAACGAGGAGCCGTGCCCAGTGATCTGTACCCAATGCTTCTTGCGCTGCTGCCTCTTGCGCCTGCAGTCGCCTGTAACCGTCGGCGGCAATGGCGGCGAGCAATGCCTCGCGCGATGAGAAATGCCGATAGGTGGCGACGTGAGTGACGCCTGCTTCCGCCGCCAGTTCACGCAGGGTGAAATCGGCGGCACCGGCCTTTGCGATGCGGGCGGAGGCAAGCGCGATCAGCGTGTCGCGCAGATTGCCGTGGTGATAGGCGGCGGGTCTGGCTTTGGCGGCTGGCATGGCGGCTCCCGCAGGTTTCGTGCCGAACTGAATAAATTTCGATGTGGGCAGAGTGGCCACTCCCGCGGCGATTGACAAGGCACATATGACTCATGTTACCGTTGGTAACTTAAAAGATCAAAAGCCATGCGGGGAGGTTTGTCATGGGCACAGTGAGGAGCGAACGGACATTGATAGCGGGCGGGCCCGTGCTGACGATGAACCCCGCGCAACCGACGGCTGACGCCGTGTTGATCGAAGACGGGGTGCTGATCGCCGTGGGCGATGCTGCAAATCTTGGCGACATGGCGGGCGCTGACGCCAAGCGCATCGACCTTGCCGGGGCGGTGCTGATGCCAGGGCTAATCGACTCTCATCCGCATCTTTTGCATTTCGCGTCGCTGACCATGGCGACATGCCAGTTGTTCGATGCGCGCGACCATACCGACATTGTGGCGCGTATCAAAAACCACTGCATGATATTACCGCCCGACCAATGGGCGATCTGTTCGCCGGTGGGCGAGCCACATTATTTCATCCGGCGGGGTTGGCGCGATCTGGCCGAAGGTGTTTTGCCGGACCGCTATGTGCTCGACCGCGCGGCCCCCGACCGGCCCGTCATCATTCAGGCATGGGCACCGGTGACACCTAATATTGCAGTGCTGAACTCAGCGGCGTTGAGGGCGGTTGGCATTTCATCTGACACACCCGATCAGGTGGGCGGTGTGCGCATTGTCAAAGACAAGCACGGCGAGCCGACCGGCCATCTCGAAGGGCCAGTGAATAATTATTATTCCGACGATCCTTTCTGGCTGTCCATCCTCGGACATATCGGTGCGCCGCCGGATTGGCTGTGGGAAGCGGGCGCGCTCAACGGGCTCGCGGCCTATAACGCGCTTGGTGTGACGGGGGGATACGAGTCCCATGCGATGGAGCCTGCGCATATCGAGGCCTATCGCAAGATTTGCGGCGACGGACGCCTGACCATGCGCATTGCCGCGACGATGGACGCCACCGATCTGACATTTGATCCGACCAAGCCAACCGACGAAGCAACGGTGCTGGCGCGGCTGGCGCTGGCGAAATCATGGGAAGACCGATCAGACACGCATTTCCGTTTCAACGGCATCACGCTGGCGCGCGGCGGCCCCTGCTGGCCCGGATACTTGCGGCAACACAAGGCCTATCCCGCACCAGACGGAACAATGACCAACGGCAAGGCCTTCGTGCCACGCGAGATCGAACTGATCGTATTGCGCTACTGCCTTGAGCATGACCTGCGCTTCAACATGGTGCTGGGCGGCGACAAGGATGCGGACGAGTTGCTGCAGAGCCTTGCCGAAACAACGGGTGGCATGGACACCGCCGCGCTCGACTGGGTGGTGCAGCACGTGTTGATGCTGACAGCGGCGCAATGCAAACGCATTGCCGAGTTCGGCTTCCATGTGACCACGAGCCCCGGCTTTGTCTGGGGCAAGGGCGCGCTTTACCGCGAGAGGCTCGGGGCGGCGGCACTCGATGATTTTGTGCCCGCACGACGGTTGATGGAGCTTGGTGCTAATCTCGCCTTCGGATCGGACTGGGGACCAGATAATCCGTTTGAGCAGATGCAGATGGCCGAGACGCAAGAGTTTTGCGTTCGCGGCGCATGCAGCCACACGCCTGCCGAACATCGGGCGCACCATCAGGTGACGCGGATGCAGGCGCTGAACGCCTATACGCGCAATGCCGCGCGCGTGATGCAATGGGAAGGCATCGGCGCGATCAAGGCGGGCTATGCCGCCGATCTGATTGTAGTGGATGGCAATCCGCTGACCTGCCCTGTCGAAAAGCTCAGCGAATTGCAGGTGCAACTGACGCTGCTGGGCGGCAAGCCGGTGTTTGACCGCGGCGTGATCTAGTCAGAACGCGTATTCTTTGAAGACGGGATCGACGGAGCCACCCCATTTGCCGTTAAAGGCATCGAGCATGACGTCGGCGGGGGCTTTGCCGGACGCAATCACTTCGTTGACGACGTCGAGGAAGATGGTTTCGTCCGTCGAGCCGGCACCATCGCCTTTGCCACGGGCCTTGAGCCCGGCGTGTGAAATTTCCAACGCGCGGCGGCCGACGTCGAGAAGCGTGCCGTCGCGGAAGGGTGTGTCGAGGCCGAGGCGGGCGACGGAATAGCGCAAGTCCTGGCGTTCGGCTTCGGTCCAGTCTTTGACGAGATCCCATGCGGCATCAAGCGAGGACTGATCATACAAGAGGCCGACCCAGAACGCGGGCAAAGCACAGATACGCGCCCAAGGGCCGCCGTCGGCACCGCGCATCTCGATGTAGTTCTTCAGACGCGCTTCGGGGAAGATCGTTGTCAGATGATTGATCCAGTCGCCGCGTGTGGGTGTTTCGCCTTCGAGCCCGCGCAATTTGCCGACCATGAAATCGCGGAACGATTGACCCGTCACGTCGATGTAGCGGTCATTGCGATAAACGAAATACATCGGCACATCGAGCGCGTAATCGACATATTGCTCGAAGCCGAAGCCGCTTTCGAAGATGAAGGGGATCATGCCCGCGCGCGCGTTGTCGGTGTCGGTCCAGACGTGGCTGCGGAAAGATTTGTAGCCGTTGGCGCGGCCTTCCGTGAACGGAGAATTGGCAAAAATGGCGGTGGCGAGCGGCTGGAGGGCCACGGCGACACGCAATTTTTTCACCATATCGGGCTCATTGGCGAAATCGAGGTTCACCTGCACGGTGCAGGAGCGGTACATCATGTCGAGACCCATGGTCCCGACCTTCTGCATATATTCCGTCATAATCTTGTAGCGGCCCTTGGGCATGACGGGGATCTGGTCGCGCCGCCAATTGGGCGTGAAGCCGAGCCCCAGAAAGCCGAGGCCCAATTCGCCGCCGACTTCTTTGACTTGGGCCAGATGATCGTGAAGTTCTGAACAGGTCTGGTGCAATGTTTCGAGCGGTGCACCGGACAGTTCAAATTGCCCGCCGGGTTCGAGCGAGATGTTGCCGCCGCCTTTGGGGCTTTCCAGACCGATGATGGTGGTGCCTTCGCGCACAGGCACCCAGCCAAAACGCGTGAGGCCTTCGAGCATGGCGCGAATGCCTTTGCCGCCCGCATCAAATGCGTCGCCATAAGGCACCGGCGAATTGTCCGCGATGTGGAAGGGGAATTTCTCGTGCTCAGTGCCGATGCGCCAATCGGCCTTGACCTTCGAGCCGCGCTCGAGGGCTGCCACAAGATCGTCGCGGTTGGTTACGGGCTCAGGCCCGGCAACGAGTACGCTCATAGGCGAGCCCCCTGAAAAATTTGATAGACCATGTCGCTCGGGGGCGGGCCCCCTGTCCGGTCATTTCGCTTGTCGCAAGATGTAGGAGCGGGATCGCGGCCTGACAAGCGCAAATACGACGGGGCCACGCCTCACCCCCCTAGCGAAGTTTGGCGAAGCGTTGCTCTATTTTGAGCAGGTGTCGCGCAAGCGAGGATTTCTGCGCCGTATCCATGTTGAATTGGGCCATCCAAAGCGTTTTGCAGTGGACTCCGCAAAGTGCACGGATGCCGCGCAGGAGGATACGCCGGTGGGGCTCGCCGACCCATTTGGCGTACCACCAGCTTGAGCCGCAGCTCGTGACGCCTGCGAGCAACCGGATGTGAGTGAGGCCCGGCCGGATATTTCCGCCCTTGGGGTCGAGGGAGAAGGCGACACCGGGGACGAGCGTGCGGTCGAGCCAGCCTTTGAGAATGGCGGGCAACCCGTACCACCATGTCGGAAAGACAAAGACCAAGGCTTCGGCCCAGCGGATATGGGCGATGTGATCCGCGAGCACTGCCTGATTGCGGTCATTGTCATTGTAGATGGCAAGTTCTGACGCGCTGAGGCGCGGGTCGAAGCCTTCTGCATAGAGGTCGGTAACACGGGTCTCGTGGCCGTTGACAGCGAGACCGCGCAAGACCGCATCGCGCATGGCGGCGACATAGCTTGTCTCGACGGGATGAGCATAGATGATGAGCACACGCATGGGCTCACCAATCACCGAGGACGAGCTGGATGGCGGCAAGTGCTGCTATGGCGGCGGTGTCGGCGCGCATGATGCGGGGGCCGAGCGAGAGCGCGTGGGTGTCGGCGCGTTTCAGAAGTGCGGCGCGCTCTGCCTCATCGAAACCGCCTTCGGGGCCGACGAGCAGCGCGAAGGGTGTTCCGCGCGGATAGGATTTGGCGATGGCCTCGATGGTGGCAAGCGCACCGCCGGGAGGGGCCGCCTCATCGCAGAAGAGAATGCGACGGGTGGGGTTTTCGGCTGACCATGTGGCGAGCAGCGCGTCGAGTTTTACCGCGTCGCGCACCTCCGGTACGGCAACGAGACCGCATTGTTCGGCGGCCTCAATGACATTGGCGGCGAGGCGCTGGTCCTTGACGCGAGCGACCATGGTGCGGCGCGTGAGGACGGGCTGGATGACGGCGGCACCCATTTCGGTGGCCTTCTGGGCGATGAAATCGAGGCGCGCTTTTTTGACCGGCGCGAAGAGGAGCCAGATGTCGGGCAAGGGCTCGTGCGCGCGGGTTTGGCCGGTGACGGTGAGGCTTGTTGATTTGCGTGAGGCTTCCGTGATCTCGGCGGACCACTCGCCGTCGCGGCCGTTGAACAGGAGGACACGGCCACCGGCGCTCATGCGGATGACATTGACGAGATAATGCGACTGGTCCTTGTCGAGTGTGATCTCGGCATTTATGGAAAGGGCGGCGTCAACATAAAGCCGCGCTTTGCCGGAGGCGCAGCGGGTGTTGTCGGCGTCTTCGGTGTCGTCGCGCACCATCAAATTCTCTCTCATTCGTCATTGCGAGCACTTGCGAAGCAATCCAGTGTTGCGCAACAAAGAATGGATTGCCACGTCGCTTCGCTCCTCGCAATGACGAAATTACATACGGAACCCGATCATGCAGACACGAAAGACCGCACGCGCTCTGCTGTTCGATGCCGAGGGACGGTTGCTGCTTGTCCGGATGCATGACCCGCAGGTGGCCGACGCGGATGGCAAGGTTGTGGAGCGGGCCTATTGGGTGACGATCGGCGGCGAAATCGACGAGGGCGAAGATGTGATGACGGCTGTGCGGCGCGAGATCGCCGAGGAGACGGGGCTCACAGAGGTGCGCCTTGGGGCGGCGGTCTGGTATGCTGAACATGTGCTGATGGTCAAAGGCGAGCCGCGGCTGTTTCAGGAAACATTTGTGCTGGCCTATACCGAGGACACAAATTTGAGCCGCGCGGGATGGACCGAGGAAGAAACGCAGGTGATTGAACATCTGAAATGGTGGGAGATGGACGATCTCTTTGCCAGCGGCGATACGTTCTTCCCCTCATCGCTGAAAGAAAACCTGCTGCCGCTGACCGATGATCTGTTGCCGCCCACGATGCTGACGATTGAGCCCTGATATGACCGAGAATGCCCGCATTGCCGACGCCGCGCCTGCCAATTGGGTGGACCGCTATGCACCCGCTTTTGTGCGGCCCTATATGAAGCTCGCGCGGCTCGACCGGCCCATCGGCACATGGCTGTTGCTGTGGCCGTGCTGGTGGTCGATTGCGCTGGCGGCGGACGGGATGCCGGACATTGGCATGATGATCCTCTTCGGCATCGGTGCAGTCGTCATGCGCGGTGCGGGCTGCACCTATAATGACATTGTGGACCGCGATATTGACGGGATGGTGGAGCGCACGAAGCTGCGTCCTATTCCGTCCGGTGCCGTGAGCCTTACACAAGCATTTGTGTTTCTCGGACTGCAGTTGCTGATCGGTTTGGTCATTCTGTTGTCGCTGACGGGCACGGCTATTGCGCTTGGTTTTGCGTCGGTATTCCTCATTGCGATTTATCCGTGGATGAAGCGCATCACCTATTGGCCGCAGATTGTGCTGGGGCTTGTCTTCAACTGGGGCGCGCTGATGGGCTATGCCGCCGTGCGTGACAATCTCGACGCCGCACCCGTGCTGCTCTATCTCGGCGCGATCTTCTGGACCATCGGCTATGACACGATCTATGCGCATCAGGACAAGGATGATGATGCGCTGATCGGCGTTAAATCTTCGGCGCTGAAACTTGGCAGCGACACGCCGAAATATCTCTGGCGGTTTTACGGCGCGATGATGATCGGGCTTTGCGCGACAGGCCTCGTGAGCGATATGAGTGCTGCCTATTTCGTGATTGTCGCGGGTGCAGGCGCGCATCTGGCATGGCAAATCCTCACGCTCGATATTGATGATGATGCGCGCTGCCTGACGCTCTTCCGCTCGAACCGCGATTTTGGTCTGATCGTTTTCGTGGCGATGGTGGCCGGACGGATGATCGGTTAGTCGGGTTTCACATCCAACAACCTGTCCACTTTGCGCAAATCGGGGAAGAGCCACATCCATATGGCGACGACGCCGATGGTGCCGAGGCCACCGACGACGACCGACGGCACGGTGCCGAGCCAGCCTGCCATGACACCACTTTCAAATTCACCAAGCTCGTTTGATGCTGTGATGAACACCATGTCCACCGCGCTGACACGGCCCAGCATTTCGGGAGGTGTGGCGAGCGGGATGAGCGTCGAGCGGACATAGACGCTGATCATGTCGGAGCCGCCCATGATGAGGAGCGCTACAAAGGACAGTGCGAAGTTTTCTGACAGGCCGAAGGTGATGGTGGCCAAACCGAAGATCGCGACACAAGCAAACATGGCATAGCCCGCATGGCGATGCAGCGGCAGGGCGATGAGCATGAAATTGATCAACACCGCGCCAAGCGCCGGTGCGGAGCGCAAGATGCCCAGACCTTGCGGGCCGACATGGAGAATGTCGGCGGCGAAAATCGGCATGAGGGCAGCGGCCCCGCCGAGCAGCACAGCAAACAAATCAAGCGAGATGGCGCCGAGCACGATGGGCTTGCGGCGAATGAAGCGCACGCCAGCCGTGACGCGACCAAAGGTGGTGAGCGTCGGGTCGGCTGGTTCCTGCTTGTGGCGCGTGCGGATGGCGAAAAAGGCGACGGCGCAGATGAGGAAGAAAACAAAGCAGGTGCCATAGGCGGCAAGTGGGCCGCCTATGTAGATGAAGCCGCCGAGCGCGGGGCCGACGATGGTGGCCGTGAGAAATGACGACGAGGAAATGGCGATGCCGCGCGGCAGCTGACGCGTGGAGACCAGCAGCGGCACGAAGGCACGGGTGGCGGGGCCGGAGAAGGCACGCGCGCAACCGAGGATGACCAGCGCCAGATAGAATGGCCAGATCGCATGTTCGGCAACGCCTGCCCATGTGAAGGCCGCGAGCATGGCCACCGCGGCGGCCTGGAGGAGATAGCTCGCCGAGGCAATCAAACGCCTGTCCACGCGGTCGGCGACGTCGCCTGCGGGCAGCAACAGCAGAAACATGGGCAGAAACTGCGCCAGACCGACAAAGCCCAGAGCCATCGGGCTCTTGGTGATCTCGTAGATCTGCCAGCCGACGGCGACGGACAAGATTTGCGAGGCCAGCGTGCCGAGGAAGCGACCGGAGAGAAAGAAGCGGAAATCGCGCAGGGCCAGCAGGCTGCGCAGGGTGACTTCTGACGAAGAATCATCGGGGGATGCGGCGGTGGCCATGCGAGCAGATCCTGACCTTTAGAGCGGGCACCGCTTTTGCCAGAGTTCGGGGGGACTGTCGCGGGGGATTCGATTTACGGAGGCGAAAGTGACGCAGGGGTCATTTATTGAAACTTTGATGCGATGCACTATATTTGTTGCATCGCACAATTATACGTCCCCTCGTCCCAGAAAGGCGAAAACCATGTTCAATTCAACGCTTCTCAACACCTGGATCAGCGCCGCCGCCACAGGCCTCGGCTTCTATACCGGTTTAAACGCATGGCACGAAATGCCCGCCCGTCAGGCTGGTTTCGTGCGTGACGCGCTCATCAGCGGCAGAGACGAACCCGAACAGCTCGACTTCATCGATGCGTTCAAAGCCGCTGCCGACTAATTCCGCCTGATCGGCTGAGTTTACAAAAACAGAACCCCGGTTCATTTGTATGGCCGGGGTGCTTTTTTGCGTCTGCGAGAAATGGCGGTTCATTTTTTCGATTCGCCGCTACCCCTCCCTCTTGACGACAAAAGTGAACTGATATTCATTTGAAAAGTCAGATCTCTGGCAAATGATCGATTCACTTGAATGAGGGTTCAGGTTTTGGCTTATCGTCGTACAGATACGGTTTCGGCACGTCTTGCGGACAATCGGCGCGGCATTCTTAATGCGGCGCGCGAGCTGGTGGCGCAGGGCGGCTTCGGGGCCGCACAGATGACCGATGTGGCGCGACGCGCCGGCGTGGCAACCGGCACGCTCTACCGCTATTTCCCCTCCAAAGAAGAACTGTGCCGTCAGGTGTTCCGCGAAGTCTCGGCGCGCGAAATGAATGTGCTGGCGGGCATTGCGGCGGAAGACCGGCCCGCGCTCGACCGTTTGCGCGACGTGCTGACGACTTTTGCAAGCCGCGCTGTGAGCGGCCGTCGCCTTGCCTATGCATTGTTGGCCGAACCGGTGGACGACGGGCTGACCGAGGAACGCACGCGCTTTCGCCGCGTGCATGGCGAGATATTCGCAGGGCTGCTTGATGATGCTGTCGCTGAAGGCACAATCGCCCCGCTCAACACTAAAATCGCGGCGGCCTGCATATCCGGTGCGATCCCGACCGCGCTGATCGGGCCACTCGCCCCGCAAAGTCATGAACTGGATGATGGCGGGCCGAAGGTCGTCGACGAAATTGTACATTTCTGCCTCGCTGCCATTCACGGCGGGGGCACGGGCCACAAAACCAAAGCGAAAGCCGAACAGAGGGTCAGCGCATGATTGTCGCGAGCAAATTACTCAGCCCCGAACAGCTGGCCATTGTGCGCAAACGCTCCGACATTAAAGGCGTCGCGCAGGTGGTTCACGCCTGGGGCGTGATCATCGGCATGATGGCGCTGTTTGTCTGGCTGCCGAACCCGATCACTTTCATTGCCGCCGTTGTTGTCATCGGCGGGCGGCAGCTCGGGCTTGCCATTCTGATGCATGACGCCGCTCACGGTGTGCTGTGCGAAAACCCGAAGCTCAATCAATTTATCAGCCAGTGGTTTTGCGCTTATCCGATGATGGCGGAGACGGGCGCTTACCGGCGCTATCACCTCGTCCATCACGCGCATACGCAGCAGAAGGAAGACCCCGACCTTATTCTGTCGGCCCCCTTCCCCATCACCAAGAAGAGCTTTCGCCGCAAGATGATCCGCGACATCACGGGGCAGACGGGCTACCAGCAGCGCAAAGCGCAGATCCTCAATGCGCTTGGCAAGGCGGACTGGCCGCTGGAACAGCGGTTGAAAAACTATTGGGCGAAGCTTGGTCGCGCGACGGTGGCGCAGGTAGCGATTTTCGGCGCGCTCGCTCTTTCCGGTCACTGGTATCTCTATTTCGCGCTGTGGCTGCTGCCCTTCCTGACGTGGCAGCAACTGATCACCCGCGTGCGCAACATTGCCGAACACGCGATGGTACCGGACGACAATGATGATTTCCGCAATGCCCGTCACACCAAAGCCAACTGGCTGGCCCGCGCCACCATCGCGCCCTATTGGGTCAATTATCACGTCGAACATCATCTGATGATGTGGGTGCCTTGCTACAACCTGCCAAAGGCGCGGGCCTATCTGATTGCCAACGGATTTGGCAGCCGCATGGAGACCCAAGAGGGCTTCGGGCAGGTGATTGCGATGGCAACATCGAAACCCGACGACGAAGACAAGCGTGGCACGCTGGTGCACAACGGCCGGACAAGACGCGTATCGGGTGTTATGAGCGAAGGGTTCAAGGCTTCGGATGACGAGGCGGCAGCCTGAGGGGCCTCGCGGCATTTGACGCAAGGGTATCTGCCCTGAAATTGCTGCCTGTTCCCATCCCTCTTCCCCCCTGCTAAACCACTCCCAACACGAAATTGCTTTTGGGGAGTGATCTATGTCCGACGCCACAAAAAATGCTGCTGAAGCTGATCTGGGTGAAGTGCGCGAGGCGCACCGCTTTGATGTGAAACGGCTGGAAGAGTACGCCCGCGGGGCCGTGAAGGGCTTCAGCGGTACGCTTGAAGTGCAGCAATTTTCCGGCGGGCAGTCGAACCCGACATATCTGCTGACCGAAACGCAGGCTGGTGGAATCAAACGCTATGTGTTGCGCAAGAAGCCGCCGGGTGTGCTGCTGGCCAGTGCCCATCAGGTTGACCGCGAATATCGCGTGATGAAGGCACTGGAAACGACCGACGTGCCGGTGCCGCATATGTATGCGCTATGCGAAGACGACAGCGTGATCGGCACAGCCTTTTACATCATGGAATATCTGGAAGGCCGCGTGTTCAGCGATTCAACGCTGCCCGAATGTAGCGAGAGCGAACGCCGCGCGCTGTACAGCAATATGGCCGAAACACTGGCCAAGCTCCATGCGGTGGACTACGAGGCCGTCGGCCTTGGCGAATTTGGCAGGCCCGGCAATTATTTCGAGCGCCAGATCGGCCGCTGGATCAAACAGTATCGCGGGGCGCAGACCACCGATGTGCCGTCGATGGAAGCGCTGATCGAGTATCTGCCCGCACATATCCCGAGCGAGCCTTCCGTCACCATCGCGCATGGCGACTACCGCATCGGCAATGTGATGTTCCATCCGACCGAGCCGCGCATCATCGCCGTACTCGACTGGGAACTCTGCACCATCGGCCATCCGCTCGCCGATGTGGCCTATAATTGCATGTATGATTTCCTCGGCGTCGCAGGCGCGGCAACGGAAGTCGACCGCGACAAGACACCGGGCATTCCGACGGACGCCGAATTTGCGGCTGAATATTGCCGCTTTGCAGGCCGCGACAGCATTGAGGACTGGAACTTCTATCTGGCCTTCTCGATGTTCCGTCTCGCGTCCATCAGTCAGGGTGTTTACAAGCGCGGGCTCGACGGAAACGCCAGCTCTGAGCGCGCCATGACGCTGGGCGACGCCTGCGCCAAGCTCGCAAATGCGGCCTGGGCAATCGTTCAGAGGCCCTGAGCACGTTTCTTTTACTTCTTATGGTTAGCAAGTCGTTAAACAGCGATTGCTTCAATATATGTTAAATATCACCAGTCTACCCTGCCCTTGCTCGGATCAATCACAGGACGTGACCTGATTTGGAGAGCGGTCGGCATAGCCGATTTTGGGGTGGATTGATGGCCGTTCGCATACCAGCGAAGCCTGCGAGTAAAGCGAAGCGGAAACGCTCCGGGGGCGGAGCACCCGTCGCTGACGCAGGCACTTTCTATCGTGCATTGCTGGAAAAGAGCGGTGACATCGTCACGCTCATCGACGCCAATTGCAAAATCACCTACATCAGCCCCGCCATTCAGGATGTGCTTGGCCACGCGCCGGACGGCTTTGTCGGCAAACGCATCACCATCGGCGTCCATTCGGAAGACCGCGAACGCGTTGAAGCGCGGTTTGCCGAATGCGCGTCCGATTTGGATTGGGTGTCGATTGAGCGTTTCCGCCTGCCGCATATCGACGGCAGTTGGCGCTGGATGGAAACGCGCGCCAAGAACCTGCTGCAAGACGAAAATGTGCGCGGCGTTTTGTGCGTTTCGCGCGATGTGACGGAAGCGCGCAATCTTGAGCATCAGCTACACGAAGCCGAAAAGCTCGCGCGCTTCGGCCATTGGCGCTGGACCAAGGGGGCCGAAAGCCCCAAGTGGTCGGAAGGCGTTGCCAAAATTCTCGACCGTACCGTGCAGTCGATGCCGGTCGGGGGCGACTGGTATGCGGAACTCATTCATCCCGAGGATCGCAACGCCCTGCTGTCGCAATTCCTTGATGCTTTCGAGACCCGCGAAACACTGCTCTGCACCTCACGCTTCCTCGCGGGTGACGGCAGCTACCGCTATATCAAGACCTATGCCTATGCCGAGCCCGATGCGCGCGGCGAGATCGGCGCGCTCGTCGGCCTTGCCGAGGACGTGACGCAGGAAGTGGTGGCGCGTGAGGCGCTGGAACGGTCGGAGGCGAAATACCGCCTCATTGCCGAACAGGCAAGCGACATCATCCATCATATTTCGCCGGACACGCGTATTCTCTATGTCTCGCCTTCTGTGGAATCGGTGCTCGGCTATCCGGTCGAAGAAGTCGATCATTTTTCCAAGTTCTTGACGAACATCCACCCTGACGATCTGAAGCGTCTGGTGGGGGGCTTTGAGACTTTCATGCGCGAACGCGACATGCTGCGCATGGACTATCGCTTCAAGCATCGCGACGGACATTATTTGTGGCTCGAAACCACGATGCGCGCGGTGCGCAACGAAGACGGCTCGCTGAAAGAAATCATCAGCATGTCGCGCGACATGAGCGAGCGCAAAAAACATGAATTGCAGCTGATGGAAGCGCGTGAGCGCGCCGAAGCCGCCAACCGCACCAAATCGCGCTTCCTTGCCAATATGAGCCATGAGCTGCGCACACCGCTCAACGCCATCATCGGCTTTTCCGACATGCTGAAACTCGAAATGTTCGGCAAGCTCGGCAACCCGCGCTATGTCGAGTATGCCCATCTCATCAACCAGTCCGGCGGACTGTTGCTCGATCTCATCAGCGATATTCTCGACATGTCGAAAATCGAAGCGGGCAAGTATGATCTGCACCGCGAGATGATCGATGTGAAGGATGTGATCGGACAGGCGGTAAAACTCGTCGCCGGTCGCGCTGACGCAGGCGAACTGACACTCAAAACCGATATTGCCGACGCTGCTGCCGCCCTGCCGGTCTATGCCGACAGCCGGGCGCTGACGCAAATTCTGCTCAACCTTCTGTCTAATGCGGTCAAGTTCACACCGGCGGGCGGCACAGTGCTGGTGCGTGCGGCGGCGATTGCGGGCGGTATCCGCTTCATTGTCAGCGATACGGGCCGTGGCATTGCGCAATCGGATATTCCGCGCCTCGCGCATGCGTTCGAGCAGGTGTCAAATGATGCGGAACTGAGCAAGCAGGGCACGGGCCTTGGCCTCGCACTGGTGCGCTCGCTGGCCGAACTTCACGGCGGCAAGATCGAGATCGAAAGCGAGCTTGGTCAGGGCACAAGTGTCAGCGTGGATATTCCTGTCGAAGCCATCGCCTCGCACGCCGCGCAATAAGGCGTCAGCGTTTCGCTCCCATGACTTTGGCAAGCGCCAAATCAAGTTCATCGATCACCCGCTTGGCGTGGGGGTTTGACCGCAGGCCGTCATAATATTTGCCGACCGTCGGTATATTTTTGAACGGTTCGGCGGCCCCGAACATCGGTCCGATCTGGGCGTAGAAATATAACATCGGGGCGAGCGTGCAGTCGGCCAGCGTCAGCCGGTCACCGACGGCAAAGGGTGAACCGTCGAGATATTTGGCGAGCCAGTTCATACCCTTGGTGAGTTCGGCAAGTTCGCGGTCCACAAGCGCCTGATCACGGCCCTTGGGATTGATCTGGCTGAAGAGTTTGGTCATCGGCTCCATGACGTAGAGATCGCCGATGCGCGAAAGGAGCCGCATACGCGCCTTGTCCTGCGCACTTTCGGGGCGCAACGACGGGCCGAGCCCCAGGTCTTCGATATATTCGCAGATGACTTCCGATTCCGGCACGACCACATCGTCGAGCACGAGTGTCGGGACCTTGGCCATCGGGTTCAGATGTTCAAGCTCGGCTTCCAGCTCCGGCGTCGAGAAGCCGTCGATAATTTCCGCATCAAGGCCCTTGGCATAAATGGCGAGGCGCACGCGGGCCGAATAAGGCGAGAGCTGGGCGTTGTAGATTTTCATGCTCATCGGCGTTGTCCCGGATATTGCTTTTAATTGTCTACAGTAAAGTAGGTATGAAAACGGCCGGTCCACAAGAGGGGACCGGCCGTTTGATGTCATTGGAGCCGAATTATTTACTCGGCTGCGGCTTTGACCTTGTTCGAATATTTTTTCAATTCGAGCTTGGCGATGGTGCGGTTGTGCACTTCATCGGGGCCGTCGGCGAGGCGCAATGTGCGGATGCCCGCATACATTTTGGCGAGACCGAAATCGGTGGTCACGCCGCCGCCGCCATGTGCCTGAATGGCATCGTCGATGATCTTGAGCGCGAGATTGGGCGCTGCAACCTTGATCATGGCGATTTCCGAACGAGCGACCTTGTTGCCGACCGTGTCCATCATATACGCGGCCTTCAAGGTGAGAAGGCGCGTCATTTCGATGTTGGTGCGGGCTTCGCCGATACGCTGTTCCCAGACCGAGTGATCAGCAATCGTCTTGCCGAAAGCATGACGCGACAGGAGACGCTTGCACATCATTTCAAGAGCACGCTCGGCGACGCCGATGGTGCGCATGCAATGATGAATGCGGCCGGGCCCAAGCCGACCCTGGCTGATTTCAAAACCACGGCCTTCGCCGAGGAGAAGATTTTCAGCCGGCACGCGAACGTTTTCCAAGAGCACTTCAGCATGACCATGCGGCGCGTCGTCGTAACCAAAGACGGGCAACATGCGCACGACCTTGATGCCTTTGGCATCCATCGGCACGAGGATCTGCGACTGCTGGCGATAGGTGTCGGCCTTCGGATCGGTCTTGCCCATGAGGATCGCGATTTTGCAACGCGGATCACCGACGCCCGAGGACCACCACTTGCGGCCGTTGATGACGTATTCATTGCCGTCACGCTCGATGCGCGTTGCAATGTTGGTGGCGTCGGACGAAGCGACATCGGGTTCCGTCATCAGGAAGGCGGAACGCATCTTGCCTTCGAGCAGCGGTTCGAGATATTCGCGCTTCTGGCGATCATTGCCGTAACGCTCGATCACTTCCATGTTGCCGGTGTCGGGCGCGGAGCAGTTGAAGACTTCCGACGACCAACCCACGCGACCCATGATTTCGCAGAGCGAAGCATATTCAAGGTTCGACAACCCGCCGCCGCGTTCTGATTCCGGCAGGAACAGGTTCCACAGGCCTTCTTCCTTGGCGAGCGGCTTCAGGTCTTCAAGGATCTGAGGCACCTGCCAGGGATTGCCCGCCTTGCGGAAGGCGTCCATCTGGTCGTTGTAGGTTTTTTCGTTGGGATAGATGTGCTTATCCATGAACCGCTCAAGGCGGGCCTGGAGTTCTTTGGTTTTGGTGTTGAATTCGAAATCCATGTCGTCTCCCTCATTTAGTTTGTGAGATGGAGAACACGTACGTTTCACGCGAGGCCGACGCTGACCGCACATGCAACGCCCTTGCTCCCCTCAATGGCGAATGGCGGCACTCTAGCGGGTTCATCGAGGCAAATCACGGCAGAAATGACGATATTGCAGAGTCATTTCATCTCGTTGGAAGCAATCGGCGCGGGGCGCCTCAGGTGTTTACGCGAACGTGAACGTCAACTTCGCCGCGCTGCAAAAAAGCTTTTGAGGAGTTCAGCGGCGGGGCGCTCGGAGAGCCCGCCATAGACTTCGGGCGCGTGATGGCAGGTGGCGTGTGAAAAGACGCGGGGGCCATGCTCGACGCCGCCGCTCTTTTCGTCGGAGGCTCCAAAATAGAGCCGCCGGACACGCGCAAATGAAATGGCGCCTGCACACATGGGGCAAGGTTCCAGCGTTACGTAGAGGTCGCAACCGACGAGGCGCTCGGACCCCAGATGCGCGGCGGCGGCGCGGATCGCCAGCATTTCAGCATGAGCCGTCGGGTCTTTGAGTTCGAGCGTGCGGTTGCCTGCCCGCGCGATGACTGCGCCCGAAGGATCAACGATGACTGCGCCCACGGGAACTTCACCGCGTTCGGCGGCGGCTTCGGCTTCGGCCAAAGCAAGGTCCATCGGGGCTGTCTGAGCGTCTGAGGTCATGGACCGGACCCTGCCCGCCCCGCCCCTGCTGCGTCAAGCCTGCGCTTCCGGCTTTACGCCGCACCTGCTAAAGAGAGCACATGAACGCGAAATCGGGCTCAGGCCCCTCAAAATCCGCCGGTGACGGCAAAGACAGCACACCCGCAGGCGAGCGCATTGCCAAACGCATCGCGCGGGCGGGCATTTGCTCGCGCCGTGACGCCGAACGGCTGATCGACACGGGGCAAGTGACCGTCAACGGCAAAAAAATCAGCAGTCCGGCGCTTAATGTGGTCGAGAGCGATCTCATCACGGTTCAGGGCAATGCGCTGCCACGGTCCGAACCCACAAAGCTCTGGCGCTATCACAAGCCCGCGGGGCTAGTGACCACGGCGAAAGACCCTGAGGGCCGCACCACGGTGTTTGAACGTCTGCCGCCTGAGATGCCCCGCGTGGTGTCGGTGGGGCGGCTCGATATCAACACAGAAGGCCTGCTGCTGCTGACCAATGACGGCGAACTGGCACGCTTGCTCGAACTACCCGCAACGGGCTGGACGCGGCGCTACCGCGTGCGCGCCTGGGGCAAGGTTACACAAGCTGATCTCGACAAGCTGAAAGACGGCGTCGAGGTTGAAGGCGTGCGCTATGGCCCCATCGAAGCGACACTGGACAAGGTGCAGGGCTCGAACGTGTGGCTGACGGTGGGTCTCAAAGAAGGCAAGAACCGCGAAGTGAAGCGCGTGCTGGCGGCGCTGGAACTGACCGTCAATCGCCTCATCCGTCTGTCCTTCGGGCCGTTTCAGGTGGGCGACCTTGCGGAAGGCGAAGTGGCGCAGGTGCCAAACCGCGTGTTGATGGATCAGCTCGGCACGCAGGCGGCGCATTTTGAAGCCAAGGGCGGCAAGGATGAGGCGGGACGGCCCGTGCGGCCCAATCAGGCTGCAAAGCCGGTGGCGCAGGCTGCGGCCACCCGGAAGCCGCGCAGCCATAGCGCCGGCGCATCGAGCCAATATGCCAACAAGCGCGGCGAAGGCGGCAAGGCACTGACACCGAAAACGGACGGTGCGAAGACGACAGCGCGCGGACGGCATCCCGATAAAGCAGCGCGTAGCGACACAGCGGGCAAGATCGACAAACCGTTTAAGACGAATAAAGCGCAAGAACGCTTTACGCCGAAAGCGAGCGCCAAACCCGGTGCGCAAAAAAGCCGCGCCGATGTGGTGAAAGCGCGCAAGCCCGCGCCGACACGCAAACCCAAGTGAGAATGTACCAATGAGAATTGTCGGTGGCGCGCATAAGGGCCGCATCATTGTGGCTCCCGACGGCGACGCGATCCGCCCGACGGGCGACCGCGTGCGCGAGAGCCTGTTCAACATTCTTGTGCATCATGATTTTTCCGACGAGCTTGGTGCGGATTTCGATCTCGACGGTGCGCGCGTGCTTGATCTCTTCGCAGGCACGGGCGCGCTGGGTCTTGAAGCCATTTCACGCGGCGCAAGTTTTGCGCTCTTCGTTGACGATAGCATCGAAGCGCGTGGCGCGATCCGCGAGAACATGGAAAATCTGGGTCTGACCGGTCACGCGAAACTTTATAAGCGCGAC
This sequence comes from Parvibaculum sp., assembly GCA_030649335.1. Taxonomy (GTDB): domain Bacteria; phylum Pseudomonadota; class Alphaproteobacteria; order Parvibaculales; family Parvibaculaceae; genus Parvibaculum. The sequence continues at coordinate 49,544 of JAUSLL010000045.1, forward strand.
GCGACGAAGCTCGGACCGCGACCGGGCAGCGTCGGGCCGCAATTCGATTTGGTGTTTCTTGATCCGCCCTATCGCATGGGTCTGGCGGAAAAAGCACTGGTGTCAACGCTTGAAGGCGGCTGGGTGAACCCACATGCTTTGTTTGTCGTGGAAGAGCATGTGGAAGCAGGATTTGTTGCGCCGCAGGGGTTTGTTGAATTTGACCGGCGGAAATACGGGTTTAGCGAGATTGTGTTTTTGAAGCAGATTTCTTCGGAAGAGTAAGAGTATATGGCCACCATTCCGCTGATTTCAGGCCTTGCCGCCATTGCCGATAAATATGATGCGTTGCTCTGCGATGTGTGGGGCGTGCTGCACAATGGCAAAGAGGCTTATGCCGGTGTGGCCGACGCGCTCGCGAATTTCCGCGCCAAGGGCGGTACTGTATTGTTGCTGTCCAATGCGCCGCGACCCTCCATGCAATTGCCGATGATGCTGGCGAACATGGGCATCACGGACGCCGCCTATAACGGCATCCTCACATCGGGCGATGCGACGAAGACATTCATCACGCAACATTCAATGGGCACGCAATGTTTTGCCATCGGACCTGGCCGCGACAATAATCTGTTTGATGATACGGGCATCGCGCAAGTGAGCGCGGAAGAAGCCGAGTTCATCACTGTCACCGGACCTTTCGACGACGACAATGAAGGTCCTGAAGATTATCGCGAACGTTTTGAGCATTATGTGACACGCAAATTGCCGATGGTTTGCGCGAACCCCGACATTGTAGTGGAGCGCGGTCCTCGTCACATCTATTGCGCGGGCGCGCTGGCGCGGCTTTACGAAGAATTGGGCGGCAAGGTCGTCTATTTCGGTAAACCGCACGGGCCGATTTACGATGTGGCGCGGGCGCGGCTGACGAAGCTGGCGGGCCACGCCATTGCCGACAAACGCATTCTCGCGGTCGGTGACGGGATCGCTACGGACATCAAAGGCGCGGTGGGCGCAGGCATCGACGCGCTCTTCATCACCGGCGGGATTGCGGCGGCGGAATGCGGACCGGACGCGGAAACACCCGACGAGGCGCTGGTGACACAGTTTTGTAAGAAGGCGGGGCTGGCCCCTGTCGCAGCGACAGCGCGGCTTGTCTGGTAAGATCGCGGTGAATGTTGCTTCATCTCTTGTGACTTCTCCTTGTGACGGGCGGCCTCTGCGCGATAGAGTGCGCGCGCAAAGACGACCCCTCCCCTCTTTCCGAGTATCCCCATGACTGATTTCAGCGGCTATTGCATCGAAGACCTGAGCCTCGGCATGGAATCGACTTTTACCAAGGTGATCTCCGATGCGGATATCACCGCCTTTGCAGGTGTGTCAGGTGACACGAACCCTGTGCATCTGAACGATGTCTATGCGTCAAAGACCATGTTCGGCGGGCGCATTGCCCATGGCATGCTGAGCGCGAGCCTGATCTCGGCTGTCATCGGCACGCAATTGCCCGGGCCCGGCGCGATTTACATGTCGCAATCTTTGCGCTTTCGCGCGCCGGTGAAACCGGGCGACGAAGTGTCAGCGCATGTCGTGATTTCGGCGCTTGATGAAAAGCGCCGCCGCGTGACGCTCACCTGCACCGCGCATGTCGGCGACACGCTGGTGATCGACGGCGAAGCGATGGTCATGGTGCCGTCGAAAGAGGCTCGCCCCGCCTGATGCATATTCTCCGCCATCATACGCCGGTACCGCGCCCGCTACAGGGCGGTGTTTATGCGCTTGGCAATTTCGATGGTGTGCACAAGGGCCATCAGATCGTCATTGATGAAGCGCGCCGTGTGGCAAAGGAACTCAATGCGCCGCTGGGTGTGTTGGTGTTTGAACCGCATCCGAAGCAGTTTTTCTTTCCCAATGAACCTTTCTTCCGTCTGACACCTTTTCGCGCCAAGGCGCGGCTGCTCGCGTCTCTCGGCGTCGATGTGCTTGCTGCGTTGCCCTTTGATGCGGCAATGGCAAAGCGGCAGGCACCGGAATTTATTCTAGACGTTCTCGTCAACGGATTGCACGCCGCCCATGTTGTTGCCGGATATGATTTCCGTTTCGGCAAAGGGCGCACAGGCGATGCGTCGATCCTCGCCTATATGGGCCGCGAAGAAGGCTATGGCGTTTCCATCGTCGAAGAAGTGGCACATGAGGGCGAAGCCTATTCCTCCACACGGATCCGCGAGCGGCTTGCTGCCGGTGATCCGCGCGGTGCCGCCGATCTGCTCGGCCATTGGTGGACGGTTGAAACCCATGTGATGACCGGGGACCAGCGCGGCCGCACCATCGGTTTTCCCACCGCCAATCTGGCGCTTGAAGATCATGTGCAGCCCGCCCTCGGCGTTTATGCCGTGCGGGTCGAGATCGAGGATGGGCCGCACAAAGGGCATTACGATGGCGTTGCTAATTTCGGCAAGCGCCCGACCTTCGATAAGAAGGACGTTATCCTCGAAGTGCATCTGTTTGATTTTGACGGCGATATTTACGGCCATCACATTGCAGTGGGCTTTGTCGATTATCTGCGTCCCGAACAGAAGTTCGACGGGCTCGATGCACTGAAAGCCCAGATCGCGAAAGACAGCGCCAAAGCACGCGAGATACTGGCGAACCTTGACGCAGCGGTGAAATAACCCGCCGCATCACTTCACTCAGACTGGCACCGCCCTTGCTGGGGTTACTCTTCAACGAGGGAGTAACATGACTTATTCGGACCATTACGAGACACTTAAAAGCAACAAGCGGCTAAACGGCATGTTCTCGTACAACATGGTGAAATATACGCTTGTCGTGATGTCGCTCGTCGTGCCGTTGCTGGGCATCTTCCGGGAATGGTACATTGCCCGGTTCGGTGTTGAGACAATCTTTCAGGACTTACGCCATATTTCCCTTGATTCAGAGATGTGCCTGGGTGCGTGGTATAGCGCATCGATTATTCTTTTGGGCGCGTGTCTGCTGTATCTGACCTCGCGCCTTGCGCGTCATCATGGCCACAGCGACGTCTGGTATTGGCGTATCCTGGCGATTGTATTCGTCGCTCTGTCGCTTGATGAAGAAACCAGCGTTCACGAAGTTTTTCTGGAACCTGTCCGCGACGCACTCGGCGTATCCGGGGTGTTTTACTACGCGTGGGTTGTGCCGGCGTTGATTCTGGTTCCACTCTTTGCTGCCTTTTACATCAACTTTCTACGCCGGTTGGCTAAACCCTACGGGTTTTGGTTTTTCATCTCAGGCGCTGTCTTTGCGACCGGTGCACTTGGCTTTGAAATGCTCGGCGGCTGGGCCTATCTGAATTACGGGCCGGAAAGTTTAGAGGTCGTGGTTCTGTTCGTGATCGAAGAGAGTCTCGAAATTTTCGGGATGACCTCTTTTATCATCGCCTTGTTGAGCTATTTGCGGCACATCTACGGTCAGGACGCAAAACACTGGATGCCGTTGCGGTGAGGTCTGAGGGCGCGCCCGATTGACCGGCCAAGAATGCATCGGCAGGGGCCACAATGGACGACTTTCAAGGCAGACCTCAGACGATACAGCCGAACTTGCGCAAGGTGTCCGATCCGGCGGATTTCATTCGCGCCAATACGCTGCTGCATGAGCCGCCGCTGATCCCCGAAGTGAAACTGCACCTCGCGTCCGAAATCGTGCCCATCTGGCAGATGACGGAAGAGGAGTTGGAAAAAACCGGATTGCCGCCGCCCTTCTGGGCTTTTGCCTGGGCGGGTGGCCAAGCGCTGTCGCGCTATATTCTCGATCACCCGGACGTCGTGCGCGGTAAGCGGGTGCTGGATTTTGGGTCCGGCTCCGGCCTCATCGCCATTGCGGCCATGAAGGCGGGCGCGGCGAGCGTACTGGCAGCGGATATTGACACCTTTGCAGTCGCCTCCATACGGCTAAACGCCGAAGTGAACGATGTTTCAGTTGTTGTGACGGCGGATAATCTCGTCGGCTCAGCTAATCCGGGTTGGGACATCATCCTGATCGGCGACATGTGCTACGAACGCCCGCTGGCCGAAAGCATTGAAATCTGGGTTCGCGGCTTAGTGGCCGGAGGTGCTACAGCGCTGATCGGCGATCCGGGGCGGACCTATTTGCCCAAGACGGGTCTGGAGAAGCTCATCTCCTACGCTGTGAAGACGACGCGTGAGCTGGAAGACACGGATGTACGCAATACGAGTGTCTGGAAGATCGTTTAGCTTCTGAACATGTGTTCACTTCTTATCAGTCCATTTTTGGAACCCGCTTTGCAAAAATGGTCTTTGCACGGTGGACAGGGGACGGGACAAGATGCGAACCGAAATTCATGCCCTCCCCGATTAGCAGAGAGACTTCCCATGACCGACCATGTGCTTGTGAGCGTTGAAGATGGCGTCCAGATCGTCACCATGAACCGTCCCGACAAGAAAAACGCGCTGACGGCGGAGATGTACAAGGCGCTGGCCGACGCGATTGAAAATGCCGATGCAGACCCGAAAATCCGTGTGACGCTTTACACCGGTTCCGGTGGCTCCTTCACGGCTGGCAATGATCTGGGTGACTTTGCCAAGGCGGGCGCAACGCCGGTGGACGAGAAGTCGACGGAGAAACCGCATGTGCAGCGTTTCCTCGAAAACCTCGCCAATGCGAAGAAGCCAATTGTCGCTTCCGTCAACGGGCTCGCGGTCGGTGTCGGCGTGACGATGCTGCTGCATTGTGACCTCGTTTATGCAGGTACGAGCGCCACGTTCCAGATGCCTTTCGTCAATCTCGGCCTTGTGCCGGAAGCGGGATCGACATTCCTGCTGCAGCGTCAGATCGGCATTCAGAAGGCGGCCGACCTGTTCCTCACCGGCAAGAAGCTCGGCGCGGAAAAGGCCGAAGCCATCGGGCTGGTCGCGGACGTGTTCCCTGACAATGAACTGCCCATCGAGGCACTTGCCCGCGCCAAGGCGCTGGCCGCCAAAGCGCCGAACGCGGTACGCGCCACCAAGGCGCTCCTCAAAGACAATGACCGCGACCGCGTGGGCGAAGCGCGCGAGAGCGAAGGGCGGGTTTTTGCATCGCAACTCCGCTCGGATGAGGTGAAAGAAGCCATCGGTGCCTTCTTTGAAAAGCGCGCGCCCGACTTCTCCAAATTCTCCTGAGAGTGGCCCTTGCGGGGGCAGGCGAAACGCACGACATAGGCGGGACGAACATCACAACATATGCCTTTTTTAATAAGGCTATTTGAGGAATCCCGCCCATGTCGCTTTCCATGTATCAGGCGTCCGTGCCTCCCATGCTGCAAATGTTTGGCAGCATGACCAATCTGCTCGACAAAGCCGTTGCGCATTGCGAAGCGCGCAAGATTGATCCTGCCAGACTGCTGACCTATCGCCTCGCGATGGACATGAACCCGTTGCCGAACCAGATTCAGGCGATCTCGGATCAGGCCAAGGGCTGCGTCGCGCGGCTTGCCGGGCTCGACATTCCGTCCATGCCGGACACTGAAGCCTCGATCGATGATCTGAAGGCGCGCATCGCCAAGACGGTGGAATTCATCAAGAGCGTGAAGCCCGACCAGATCAACGGCACAGAAGACAAAGAGATCGTGCTAAAGCTCGGCCCCGCCGGTCCCAACCAGTTTGAAATGAAGTTCACCGGCGCGCAGTACCTGCTGCATTTCGTGATGCCGAACTTCTATTTCCACCACACAACCGCTTACGACATTTTGCGCCATGCGGGCGTGCCGATCGGCAAGCGGGATTTTATGGGTTCGATTTAAGCTCGACGCCTATCAGGCGGGCTGACATCTCGCGATCCGCGCGCGGAATGCATCTGCATCCGCGCGCGGGACTTGCTCTGGTTGGTATGTTTTACTTGCCGTGATTGCGAAAAGTCACGTCGTAGCATTTACCGGACGGGCCTTGCGCAAAGCGCCACCGGTGGGCCTCTTTAAACCCAGCCTGAGACAGAAAAGCGTCGATCTGCGCAAGGCGCGGATAGCCTGCATAGAGTTCAAAATCTGCCGCCTCAGTGTGGATATACCGGAACGGCGAAAGGTCGCCAGCACCTTGAAGGATGGCAAGTTCAGAACCTTGCGTATCCATGACAAGTATGTCGAATTCATCCATTGATCGCCCGGACCGTGCGACGATTTCCGGCAGCGTTTCGGCGACGAGTTCAATGGCGTCCACATAGCTCACCTCTGGCCAAATCTCGGCGTGTTTGTCGAGATTCAAGACGGACGATGATTGCCCGTCATTACTTGAGATGTTCAGTGTCACGACCTTTCCGGAAATATCGGACACGAGGCCTTTAACAGCGGTCTGATTTTTCGCCCCTGAAATATTTTTTTCCAGCGCCGCAAATACTTCGGGAATTGGCTCCACCCAGAGAACGTTGAGCCCGTGTTCGGCGTATTCGCGCCATTCAGCGCCATTATTCGCTCCGATATGGATGACGCCTTTTGCCCCTTTGAGGAACCAGCCCGGCGCTTTGCCGCGCAACCTGTCCCAACGTTTTCGAAATGGCTTCGACTTGAATCTCATCAACTGACCTTTTGCAAAAGAGGCAGCGAAACATAAAGCTTTGTGATGAGGGATATCAACCGCGTTCTCGCTTCTATGGAAGTTGAGACTGGTCGCATCAGACACAGCATCCGAGGTCATTCCGGAGATTGCTCACGGAATGACGACAGAAAATCCAGCTGTTTCAGTAAAGAGTTCTCAGTAAGCCGCGGGACGCGAACCTGACGACACCCGTTCCGGCCAAAACCGCGGACGGCCTGTCATGCCGAAGGCCATGGGGCGGCGGGCGGACAGGGGGTTGGCGCCGGCATGCGGTTGCGGCGTGTCGATGCGGAGCGATCCCAGACGACGCTCGGCCATCTGCAATTCGCCTTCGCGGTCTTCGAGAAGCAGCGGCAGGCTGAGCACACGGGCCCAGGAGCGCCAGCGGGCCGCGACATCGGCTCCGTCGAAGGAGACGTGCAGCGCCACAGAGCGGCGTTCGTCATGACGATGAACAAGCTGGACGAGCATCACGGGCTTGCCGCCCTTGTGATCGCGCCATGCGACGCGAAGTGCGACGCCGCGATAGGCGGACATCTGCTCATCCCAATTGAACTGACCGAGGATGGGAGACGAATCCGTGACCTTCACCGCGTCCTTGTGCACCACCGCATAGCGGATGAAGCCGAACAGGCGATACATGGTCTCGTTGGCCGGAATGGTGACGCGGGCGGGCAGCATGAAAGGATTTGCGTCCACTTCGCCGCTGATCCAGCGCATACGCGTCACGTGAGGCTTTACAACCGGGGCCATGATGATCCTCAAACTCAAAACTCAATGGGCTGAGGCTAGGCACTTAAGGTTTGCATCGAATTAACGAAATCGGTCAAAAAGAGTTAATGCGGTTCAAAATGAGCCCGATTGGCTTGGCCGCCCGTTTCCGGCATTCTCTGCTCGGCTCGCTTTGGCCGCGTTCCTGTTTTCCTTTGAGAGGCAAGCCCTTGTCCTATTCCTCGCTGCGCGATTTCCTCGACAAGCTCGAAGGCGAAGGCGAACTCGTGCGCGTGAAGGAGCCGGTGTCCTCGGTGCTGGAACTCACCGAAATCCAAACGCGGTTGCTCGCGGAGAACGGCCCTGCTGTGATCTTTGAAAACGTGACACGGGCCGACGGCACGCCTTCGCCCATGCCTGTGCTCGTCAATCTGTTCGGCACAGTGGAGCGCGTGGCGCTGGGCGTGACCATGGGCGGCGTCGAACGGCGCAACGCCAAGGACATGCGCGAGGTGGGCGAGATGCTCGCCTTTCTGCGCCAGCCAGAACCGCCGGGCGGCTTCCGAGAAGCCTTCTCGATGTTGCCGCTTTTGAAAACCGTGATGACGATGAAACCGAAAACGGTGTCATCGTCTGCCGCGCCCTGTCAGGAAGTGGTGCTGACGGGCGATGATATTGACCTCAACGCCCTGCCGATCCAGACCTGCTGGCCGGATGAGCCTGCACCCCTCATCACCTGGCCGCTGGTTGTGACCAAGGGACCGTCCACGTCACGCGAGGATGATTTCAATCTCGGCATCTACCGGATGCAGGTGCTGGGCAAGAACAAGACGATTATGCGCTGGCTCGCGCATCGTGGCGGCGCGCAGCATCATCAACGCTGGAAAGGCGAGAAGCGCGAACCGCTGCCGGTCGCCTGCGTCATCGGTGCGGATCCGGGAACTATTCTCGCTGCCGTCACGCCTGTGCCCGACACGCTGAGCGAGTATCAGTTCGCAGGTCTCTTGCGCGGCGAAAAGGTTGAGCTTGTCGATTGCAAGACCGTGCCGCTGAAAGTGCCCGCGCAAGCCGAGATTGTTATCGAGGGCCATGTGTCGCTTGATGATTATGCCGATGAAGGTCCTTACGGCGATCACACCGGTTATTACAACTCGGTTGAGAAATTTCCGGTCTTCACCGTGTCGGCGATCACGATGCGCAAGAACCCGATTTATCTCTCGACCTTCACAGGCCGTCCGCCGGATGAACCCTCGGTGCTGGGCGAAGCACTGAACGAGGTTTTCATCCCGCTGTTGCAGCAACAATTTCCCGAGATCATCGACTTCTGGCTGCCGCCGGAAGGCTGCTCCTATCGCATTGCCGTCGTATCGATGAAGAAGGCCTATCCCGGCCACGCTAAGCGCGTGATGATGGGTTGCTGGTCGTTCCTGCGTCAGTTCATGTACACGAAATGGCTGATCGTGGTGGATGACGACATCAACGCGCGCGACTGGAAAGACGTGATGTGGGCGATCTCGACGCGCATGGACCCGGTGCGCGACGTGACGCTTGTTGAAGGCACACCCATCGACTATCTCGACTTCGCCTCACCCGAAAGCGGGCTGGGCGGCAAGATCGGGTTGGATGCCACCAACAAATGGGTGCCGGAGACAAAGCGCGAATGGGGACGGCAGATTCGCATGGACCAGAATGTCATCGACGAGGTGACGAAGAAGTGGTCGAAGCTTGGTTTGCCGGGGACGGGGAAACCGATCTGGAAATGATCCGTGCCGGTTCAATCACGGCGCGCCGTTAACACTCAAGTCATTGAGTACAGCGATTCATAACACGGGCTGGTTTTCGGGCCGGATCGTGTTGTGGTTGTTTGGCGTGTGTGTGTTGGCTCGGTATTGGCTGCGGGACTTTGCGGCTGTGCGTTGAGGGACGAGTGGCGGGCGGTTTTGCCTTTACCGCCGTTTGAAGAACCGTTCCGCGCGAGCGCGCCGGACTTGTTTATGCCGACGGCGCAACAGGTCATGCCGCCTTTTGGCTATATCGGTTTCTGCATGGACCATATCAGCGAATGCTCCGGTGGCACGGATGAGCCGGAGCTGTTCACACTGGATGAAGCACGGCAAGGGGAGATGGAATCCATCAACACAGCGGTGAACGCGCTGCCGGAGGTTGAGGATATTGCGCTCTACGGGCGCAGCGAATTTTGGACCTATGCCGAAACGCGGGGTGGCGATTGCGAGGATCTTGCGCTCGAAAAACGCCGCCGGTTGATGGCCATTGGCTGGCCTGCGGACGCGGTGCTGATCGCCACCACCCGCGACCGCAATGGTGAAGGCCATGCGGTGCTGATTGCCACGACCGACAAGGGCGATTTCGTGCTTGATAATCGTGACCGCAACATCAAGCTCTGGTCGCAGACAGACTATCAATGGCGCGCTCGGCAATCGCGCAAGCGGCCGTTCATCTGGCTCAATGCAGACGCGACAAAATTTGCGGAAACACCCGCGGCCAGCTATCCGCCGCTTGGCCGTACGGCACCTTTCCTCGAAGCAAGTGTCACGGCCTCGCTCAAGGCGATCAAACCGTCCTTTCCCGCGTTTTGAAAAGCGAGACGACCACACCCAGCGCGAGCAGTCCGAAAGTGACGCTGAGCGACACAAGGGCCGGCACCTTGTCCACAAAGTCGGCATAGAAAATTTTGCCACCGATGAAAATCAACACGGCTGCGAGCGCATATTTCAGATAGGCGAAACGGTGCATGACGGCAGCGAGCGCAAAATAAAGCGCGCGCAGGCCGAGGATCGCAAAAATATTACTTGTGTAAATGATAAAGGGATCGGTGGTGACCGCGAAGACAGCGGGCACACTGTCGACCGCGAAGACCAGATCGGCGCATTCGACAACGACGAGCGTGAGCAGAAGCGGCGTTGCGTAAAGAACTTTGCGGCCTGCGGCATCCGGCAGACGCACAAAGAAGGCGTGGCCGTGCAGGTCCGGTGTCATGCGGATGTGGCGCTGAAGCCAGAGCACCATGGGATGACACTTGATCGACGTGTCATGATCCTTCGCAAAGAGCATCTTCAGGCCGGTGATGATGAGGAAGGCACCGAAGAGATAGAGTACCCATTCGAAATGCGCGATGAGCGCCACGCCCAAGCCGATCATGGTGCCGCGCATGACGATGACGCCGACGATGCCCCAGAACAACACGCGATGCTGATACTTTCGCGGGATGGCGAAGGTGGTGAAGATGAGCGAGATGATGAAGACGTTATCGAGAGAGAGCGATTCTTCGATGGCGTAGCCTGTGAAAAATTCCAGACCTTTTTCTGCGCCGAACCAGAACCATACGCCTATGCCGAAGAGGCCGGCGATGGAGACGTAGAACGCTGACAACATCAGGCTCTCGCGCACGCCGATCTCGTGGTCGCGCTTGTTCAGCACACCCAGATCAAACGCCAAGAGTCCGATGATGATTGTGAAGAAGCCCCCCCATGCCCATACCGGGGTGCCTGCGAATTCCATTTTGAACCTTTGACATCTGCACGCCGCGGCAGCGCATATGCAACTCTAGGTCCGACATCACGATGGACGCCTCCATCGCCAGAGGGGCCCGGACCTCCTCCCACGCATAAAACATGGCGTGGCTCGGGCGCGGTTTCAACTAGATAAAAAGATGGAAATTTGCCCCTTTCGGGGAACTTTTCAGGGCTTGGGCTTCACAAACTCGGCCTGAATGGCGACATGGACCTCGTTGCCGACGGCTGGCCACCATTTGCCGAGGCCCCATTGTGACCGGTCAAAACGACCCTCGGCAGAAAACCCCAGCGTATCAAGACCGGTAAGCGGATCGGGTGCACCACCGTTAAAAATGACTTTGAGCGTGACCGGATGGCTCCCGCTTTTAATCGTCAACAGGCCGGTCATGTCAGCGGTGTTAGCGCCCGTGCGCGTGAGCGACGTGCTGACGAAAGTGATGTCGGGGAAACGTGTAGTGTTGAAAAAATCCGCTCCGGTGAGGATCGCATCAAGTTCTGGATCATTGGTGTTGACGCTTGCCGCTTTGATCGTGACGCGAACGCGGCTTTGCTCGGGCGCGTCGGGCGCGGCATCGAGCGTCGCTTCCACCTTGTCGAAGCGGGTGACAAAGCGCGAGTAACCAAAATGATCGACGTCGAAGATCACACTCCAATGGTGCGGATCAAGCTGGTAGGTGCCACCCGCGAGTTTGACCGGATCGTCGCTGACGCTGTGGGTGACGACATTGAGGGCCGCGCACGATGACAACATGAGGGTGAGCGCAAGCCAGAGAGCGCGCTTCATTGACGCGTCGCCCTTAGGTTGATCTTCACAGCTATGTCGATGCTTGCGACCTGATTTGCCATGAGTTCCGGCCCGTCGCCGACGCGATAAACCATACGCGACAATGATGTTTCACCGACCACATGGGCTTTGTCGCCCTCGATAGTAAGGGTGAAGGGAAGCTCAATGTCAGCGGTGATGCCTTTGATGGTGAGGGCAGCGGTTGCGAGATATTTATCGCCTTCGAGATGCGTGATCTTTTTGCTCTCGAATGTGGCGGATGGATATTTCGCGATGTTGAACCAAAGTTCCTGCGGCAGATATTCGTCCTTGCGCGCCTCGCCCGTCTGACACTTGGCCATGTCGATCGTGACTTTGATCGCGGCATGATCGAGGGCGTCGGCGTCAAAAGTGATGTCCGCGTCAAATACGGCGCAGGCACCGGCGAGCGGGCTGCTGCCAGCTGTGCCTGTCCATGTGATGGTCTGCGGATCGGGCTCGGCCTGCCATTTGGTGGCGGCATGGGCGGGAGCGGCGATAAGAAGCGCTGCCAAGGCCGCGCCAATGATCTGTTTCATATGTCGGCCTTTCGGAAAACAACAATTGTCATGGCGATATCCGTCGCGGGCGCCCGGGCAACATGCGCCGCAAGACATCGTCCCCGAGCCAAAAATGATGCCACAAGGCGGCACCAATATGGCCGAGGATCATAAGGGAAACGACCCACGCCAAAAACCAATGAGCGAACGAAGCCATATCGCCGAGGCTCTGCTTGGCGGGGCTGGCAACAACAAAACCCAGATGGGGTAATTCAACGAGGCCGAAGAAGTAGGTCGGGATGCCATAGGGCGACGCCGAGACAATGACCCAGCCGAGCGAGGGCATCACAATGAAACAGGCATAAAGGCCGAAATGCACGGCTTTTGAGGCGCGGACCTGCCACAGGGGTAGTTGCGGCGGCAAAGCGGGCGGCGCATCCGCAAGACGCCAGACAAGGCGCAATACAGCCAGACCGAAAAGCATGATCCCCAAAGATTTGTGGGTTTGATAGAGCGGAAAAGTGAGCGGGTCGGTGAGAGGTAATATCGTCATTGCAATACCGATGCCGATCTGGCCGACAAAGCAAACCGCCATGGTCCAATGGAGCACCATGGCGACGACCCCGTAGCGATGGATCAAGTTTTTAAGCGGCATGGCTCGACATTCCCGACTGCGTTGGCCCATCATGCTCCCGGGCTCGAAGCCCATCATGTCATTGGCTGGCGCGACATGGTAGTTTTGCGCCACATAACGAATCACGCCAGAGCCGGTTTCAGCTAAGAAAATCGAGCCGTCGCGGGTACCATTGGAGGGTCTCATGCTGAGCTATTCGCTCGAAATCATCGGCGTCTATATCGGCCTCAATCTGCTCATCAACCTGTTTTTGGCCTATCGCGTGTCTGCGAACCGCGTGCGCTCCAATGTGATGACGGGCACGGGTGATGATTCAGGTCTTTACAACGCCAACCGCGCGCATGTGACGAACGGCGAATATACGCCGATCATTCTCATCGGGCTTATCGCCCTGCACCTGCTGTCCGGCTCGATCTATGTCATACATGCCGTCGGCCTGTTGCTGACAGTCGGACGCATCCTGCATGCGATGGGCTTGTCTTCGGCGGCGACGAAATCGACACCGCCGCGCCTCATCGGCACGGTTATGACCTGGGCGGCACAACTGGTTGCCGCAGTCGGTTGCCTTTATTACGCCCTGCTCTGACACGGATTGCGGCCTTAAGTCTTTCCGGCTTTGCTATGATGACGGGGCTCCGGCTTGTATAACAAAGCCGGAGCCTGTTGTTTTTTAGGCCCCTCTCCATCATCTCATGATGTCCTTCCCTTACAGAAATCCATTTCCGCATGTCCAAGTCCGAAGCCAAATCCGCATCCCCCCGCAGCGTTCTCGACGACGCCGAGATGCTTGTCGAACGCGCGATGAAAGCCGGTGCCGATGCTGCGGAAGCTGTTGTGCTGGAAGGTCAGTCACTCGGCGTCTCATGGCGCATGGGCAAGCTTGAGGATGTGGAACGCTCCGAAGGGCGCGACGTGGGCTTGCGTGTCTTCATCGGCAAGCGCAATGCAACCGTCTCCACGACAGACCTCAGCGAACGCTCGCTGGCGCCGCTGATCGAGCGTGTGGTGTCGATGGCACGCATCGCGCCGGAAGACCCTTATGCGGCGCTGGCCGAAAGATCATTGCTGGCCACGACACTTCCCGATCTCGACATTGACGATGCGTCACATGTGCCGAGCGCCGAAGACCTTGCCAAGGCTGCCGCTCAAGCCGAGGACGCAGCGCTTAGCGTCGAAGGCGTGACGAACTCCGGCGGCGCGGGCGCAAGCTGGGGCCGCTCGGGCATTGCACTCATCACGTCTGAAGGTTTTTCGGGCTCTTATTCGGGCACGTCCTTTTCCGTTTCCTGTTCGGTGCTGGCAGGCACCGGCACGGGCATGGAACGCGACTATGATTATTCAAGCACACGGCATCTGAGCGATCTTGAAGCACCCACGCCTGTCGGCCGTTCGGCGGGCGAGCGCGCTGTGCGCCGTCTCAACCCGCGCAAGGTGAAATCGCAAGCTGTGCCGATCATCTATGATCCGCGCGTGTCGGCGGGCCTTATCGGGCATCTTGCCGGTGCGATTTCGGGTTCGGCCATCGCGCGCAAGACGAGCTTTTTACAAGCCTCGCTGGGCAAGGGCGTGTTCGCGCCGGGCATTTCGATTGTGGACGATCCGCATCGCGCGCGCGGTCTGCGCTCCAAACCTTTTGATGGTGAAGGCGTTGCCAACCGCCGCACGCAACTCATTGACGACGGTGTGCTGACGACATGGCTGCTCGACACAGCCTCCGCCCGCCAGCTCGGTCTCACCACCACCGGCCACGCCGCACGCGGCACCGGCGGTCCACCCTCGCCTTCCACGACCAACCTTTACATGGAAGCCGGCACGCTGAGCCCGCAGGATTTGATGGCCGATATTACCGAAGGATTTTATGTCACCGAAATGATCGGCATGGGTGTCAATGGTGTCACCGGCGACTATAGCCGTGGTGCGTCGGGCTTCTGGATCGAAAACGGCAAGCTCACTTATGCGGTAAGCGAAATCACGGTGGCGGGTAATCTGAAAGATATGTTCGCCCATCTCACACCGGCCAATGACCTCAAATTTACGCAAGGTACAAACGCCCCCACATTGCGCGTCGAGGGCATGACCATTGCAGGCACCTGAGACCATCCACACACGCAGCGAAGACCGCGCCCTGCTCAACGCCGCTGTGTGCGAGGCGGGTCGTATTGCGCTGACCTATTATCAGACCGAACTCAAAACATGGATGAAGGGCGGCGACGATATTGTCACCGAAGCCGACATTGCTGTGAACGATCAATTGCAAAAGTCCTTGGCCTTTGCCCGACCTGCATATGGCTGGCTGTCGGAAGAGAGCAAAGATGATGCGCGCCGCCTCAGCTGCGATCGCGTCTGGGTGGTGGACCCCATCGACGGTACGCGTGCCTTTGCCAGGGGCCACCCGCATTTCACCATTTCAGTGGCACTCGTTGAAGCGGGACGCCCTGTGCTTGCCGCCCTTTTCAATCCGGCGACGGATGAATTTTTCGAGGCTGAAGCGGCTGCAGGCTCGTTACTGAACGGTAAACCAATTAAAGTCGGCAAACGCAGCGCCATTGAAGGTGCGCGCATGGCCGCTTTTGCACCGATGTTCAAACATCCCGCATGGCCTGCGCCCTGGCCCGAGATGGAGTTCATCGAACGCAATTCGGTCGCTTACCGGATCGCGCTTTTTGCCTGCGATGCGGCAGACGCGGCGATTGCCCTCAACTCCAAGAACGATTGGGACCTCGCCGCCGCCGACCTCATCCTGCATGAAGCAGGGGGACAACTGACAAGCCACGATGGCAAGCTGTTGATTTACAATCGGGAACTGCCGCGTCACCGCAGTCTTCTGGCCGCAGGACCCGACCTGTACAGACCACTCTTCGACCGCGTCGGAGCCCTGAAGTTGCCAAATGCGTAGCGGCGCTTAGTTATACATAATTAGGTTTAGTCATGTTAAATTGCGTGCAGTTTGAGTCCCCAGACATGAAGTTGAATGAGCGATGACAAAACAATTGCTCCACCTTGTTATAGGCGGCGAATTGAAAGACCTCGGCGGAACCGAATTCCGGGATCTGAACGCCATTGATACGGTCGGCGTATTTCCTGATTACGCAAGCGCCCACGCAGCCTGGAAATCAGCGGCGCTGCGCACAGTCGATAATGCACATACAAGATATTTCATTGTCCATCTGCACAGGTTGATGGACCCGGACGCGGAGCATTCGCATGATGCGAATGACCATGAGCATTGAACGGCAATGTCCGGTCGGGGCCTGAACAGGCCCCGGGGGTCGCACTTTCGATCCTGATGCTGTTTGCCTTTCTCGGTATTGTCTTTGCTGTGGCTTTTGCAGGCGCGCAAGTGACGACCTCCAATCTTGAAAGTTGGTATGCGGGGATCGCGAAGCCCGAACTCACGCCCGCCGATTGGGTTTTCCCGATTGTCTGGAATTTTCTGTTTCTGCTGATGGGGATTTCAGGCTGGCTCGTGTGGCGCACGGCAGGCAGCCTTGATGGCGCGGGCGGCGTGTTGTCGATCTTTGCCGCCCAGTTGATGCTCAATTTTGCCTGGTCGGTGTTGTTTTTCGGCCTGCACAGTCCGGGGCTCGCGTTTGCGGAAGTCATCATTCTGGATTGTGCCATAGCTGCGACGATTGCCGGATTTTGGCGGCACAGCCGTCTCGCCGCCGTGCTGCTCGTTCCCTATTTGCTCTGGAGCCTCTTTGCCAGTTGGCTAACCGGCGCGATCTGGCTTCTCAACGGCTGACAGCGGCCCGCGCCCCGAGGCGAAAAACTCAATAAGAACCGGCGTTTACCATTTACGGCTCTGGTCTCGCGAGGTGGCGTGCCCGTGAGCGTCATGGTAAGGTTGCGGCGCATCATCACACGAGGCAGAAGTTGACCGAAACGACCTTACCGCAAGAGGACGCTGGCGAGGCATTGGACAAGCGACCGGCTGAACCAAGCCGCAAACCCGCGCCCAATGCCGAGTACCTCAAGACATTCGATGTTCTCAAGCGGACCACGCGCGATTATCTGTATCCGAACTGGCGTCTCGTTGTGCTGTCGCTGCTGGCAAGCGTCCTTGTCGCCGCCGCCACGGGCGCGCAGCCGCTGCTGCTTAAATTTCTGTTCGACGATGTGCTGCCCAATAAAGATTTCCAATTACTGGGCCTTGTTGCCGCCGGCAATGTGATCGCAGGCACGCTGAGCGGCGCGGCCTCCTATACAACGAACCTGACAAAAAACACCATCGGCCAGATCATCATCTCGGCCATTCAGTCGCGGATGTTTGCGCGCATCATCAAGGCTGATCTCGCCTGGGTGTCGGGCACACATTCGGGCCGGTTCATATCGAGCTTCATGGTGGACACGACGCGCGTGCGCGATGCGGTGACCATGTCGGTCATCGACTTCACACAAAACCTGCTGGTCGTCATCGCCCTGATGGGCGCTGTCTTCTACATGAATTGGAAGCTAGCGCTGCTCGCCTGTTCGGTGCTTCCGTTCGGCATTTTCTACATGAGCAAGCTCGGCAAGCGCACACGCAAAGCCGGTCGCAAAAGCCTTGAAGGCACGGGCGACCTGTCGGCGCTCATTTCCGAAGCGCTGGGCGGCATCCGTGTTGTCAAAGCCTATGGACAGGAAGAGCGCGAAATCGGCCGCGTCAATCAGGCGGTCACCAATGTTCTGCATCATATGCGCCGCGGCTTCCGTGCCAAGGCGTCGGCAAGCCCTGTCACCGACTTTCTGGGTAGCGTCGGCATTTCCGCTGTCGTGCTGATCGGCGGTGCGAGCGTTATTCGCGGCCAGATCACGCAAGGCGAAATCGTCGGCTTTATCGCCGCGCTGATGATGGCCTACAAGCCGCTGAAGGCGGTGGCCAACACACAGACGATCATGCAGGAAGGCGTTGCCGCTGCGACGCGCGTTTTCCCCATCCTCGATATTGAACCCGATATTATCGCCGATGCCGATGCCAAACCGCTAGCTGTCACCGACGGCGCGGTGCGCTTCGACAAGGTGAGCTTCGCCTATGGCGACGGCACACGCGCGCTCGAAAATGTCTCGATCAATATTCCCAAAGGCCACACTGTGGCGCTCGTCGGCCCGTCGGGCGGCGGCAAGAGCACGACACTCAATCTCGTGCCGCGCTTTTACGATCCGACCGAAGGGTCCATCACCATCGACGGGCAGGATATCCGCCACGTCACAGTCACATCACTGCGGCAGGCAAGCTCGCTTGTGACGCAGGATCCGTTTCTGTTTGACGACACAGTGGGCGCGAACATTGCCTATGGCCGCCCAGATGCGAGCGATGAAGACATCCAGACCGCCGCGCGCAATGCCGCCGCACATGATTTCATCATGGCGCTGCCCAAGGGCTATAACACATCTGTCGGTGAGGCAGGCTTCCGCCTGTCTGGTGGCCAGCGTCAACGTATCGCGATTGCCCGCGCCATGCTGAAGAACGCGCCGATCCTGCTTCTCGACGAAGCGACCTCGGCGCTCGACACAGCATCCGAGTTGCAGGTGCAAGGTGCGCTTGCAGCACTGATGGAAGGGCGCACCACGCTCGTCATCGCGCACCGGCTCTCGACCATCAAACACGCTGACCGCATCTATGTGATCGACGGCGGACGCGTGCTCGAAGAGGGCACGCATGACGAACTCGTCGCGCAGGGCAGGCTTTACGCTGAATTGTCGCGCACGCAATTTGCGACGACAGATGACGAGACGGATGATGAAACACCCGTGCCGTCACAAACCTATGTCGCGGGAGAATGAGTTTTTCCATGGTCGGTAAACGCATTGTCCAGAGTGAGTTTTTTCAGAGGGCGGTTGGTTTCACCATCGCCATGATGCTGAAATTCATCCGCTATACGAGCCGCTTTGAAACGCACCGCATCGATATTCCGCAGCGGTTCTGGACCAATGACGAGCCGTTCATCGGCGCGACATGGCACGGGCAAAACCTGATCCTGCCGACTTTCTGGCACAATTGGCGCGAGATGCGCATTCTCGTGTCGCGCCATGGCGACGGCGAGATCGTGTCGCACATCATGTATTATCTCGGTGTCGGTACCATTCGCGGCTCGGGCGTGCCCAAAGGCGAGGAACGCCGCTACAAGCACAAAGGCAAGGGCGGCGCGGGCGCGCTGCGTGCCATGGTGCGCGCGCTTGGCGAGAATATTTCAATCGGCCTCACCGCCGATCTGCCGCCCGGCCCCGCACGCCGCGCTGGTGACGGCATTGTGATGCTGGCGCGTTTGTCCGGTCGTCCGATTGTGCCGGTGGCGGCGACCACGCGTGCGCGCATCCAGCTCAACAATTGGGACAAGTTCACAATCAACCTGCCCTTCTCCAAAGGCGCACTGGTGTGGGGCGAGCCGATTTATGTGCCGCGCGACGCTGACCCCGAAACGCTGGAAGCCGCACGCTTCAGTGTCGAGCAAGCTCTGAACGCGGTTGCCGAGGAAGCCGAACGCATTGTCGGTCGTCGCCCCAAAGCAGGCGGACAAGAGACGTGAGCGAGCAGCACACAGAGCGCGACCGGACGCGCGGCCCGCAGTTCGGGCTTGCCCTCTATCGCATGGCGACACGCGCCATTGGTCCTCTGGTGCCTCTTCTCCTCTCCCATCGTCTGAAACGCGGCAAGGAAGACGCCGCCCGCCTCAATGAACGACGCGGCGAGGCGACACGCGCGAGGCCCAAAGGCACGCTGATCTGGATTCATGCCGCCAGCGTCGGCGAGAGCCTTTCCGTGCTGCCGCTGATCAACCATCTCCTTGCCGAGCGCGATGACACGCTTGTGCTGGTGACGACCGGCACGGTGACATCGGCAAAGCTGATGGCAGAGCGCCTGCCACCGCGCGCGTTCCACCAATATGTGCCGCTTGATCATCCTGATTTTTGCGCGAGATTTCTCGATCATTGGCGCCCCGATCTCGGCGTCTGGGTGGAGAGCGAATTCTGGCCGAACCTCATCACAACGAGCGATGAGCGCGGCATTCCGCTGGCGCTCGTCAATGCACGGATCACGCAAAAGAGTTTTGACGGCTGGCAGCGGTTTCCCAAAACCATCGCCGATCTCGTCGGTCGCTTCTCGCTCGTGTTTGCACAAGACAATGCGAGTGCGGCACGCCTCGAAGCACTTGGCACATGCCACGTCAGCACGCCCGGCAATCTCAAACATGACGCCGAACCGCTGACGGCAGACGCCCGTGAACTGGGCGCGCTGCGACGCGCCATCGGCACACGGGCCGTGTGGCTTGCCACCAACACGCATGACGGCGAAGAAATGATTGCGGCGGATGCGCATAAGGCACTGCTGTATGACTACCCCGGCCTTCTCACGCTGATTGTGCCGCGACACCCGGCGCGCGGCAGCGAAATCGCACGCCAGTTG
Source organism: Parvibaculum sp. (assembly GCA_030649335.1). Taxonomy (GTDB): domain Bacteria; phylum Pseudomonadota; class Alphaproteobacteria; order Parvibaculales; family Parvibaculaceae; genus Parvibaculum. The sequence continues at coordinate 69,650 of JAUSLL010000045.1, forward strand.
CGCGACCGCGCCCTCGGTGTCGCGCAGCGCAGCAAAGGACAACGCATTGACGCAGGCACAGATGTTTATCTCGCCGACACGCTGGGGGAGCTTGGTATCTTCTACCGGCTCAGCAACATTGTTTTTGTCGGCGGCACGATGGTCGATGTCGGCGGGCATAATCCTTTCGAGCCCGCACGCCTCAACAACGCGCTGATCGCCGGTCCGAGCGAGTTTAATTTCGCTGAAGCTTTCGCTACTTTCACGAATGCCGATGCGCTGATCCGCATCGCCGACAGCGCCGGGCTCGCGACCGCCGTGAGCGGTCTCATTGCGGATGAAACCGAATGCCGCCGCCGCGCCGATGCAGCAGAATCGATTGTCGCCAAATCAAGCGCGGCGACACGCATTACATGCGACGCGCTACTGAGCCTGTTACCTGCTGTGGCCGCTGAAAGCGCGGTGTCGCATGCGTGAACCGCGCTTCTGGCAATTGCGCCGTGACAACGGCTTTTCAATTTTCCCGAGCCTGCTCGCACCGGTCTCCTATTTTTGGGGCGCTGCAGGCCGTTTGCGTCGTTATTACACGACACCCGAAACAGCGGCCGTGCCGATCATCTGCATCGGCAATCTGACTGTCGGCGGCACAGGTAAGACGCCGCTGGCGCTAACACTTGCTGAGCGTCTCATTAAATCCGGCGAGTTCGTGCATTTTCTCACGCGCGGTTATGGCGGTACAGAGCACGGGCCTTTGCAAGTTGATCTTGCGCGCGACACAGCAGCCAATGTCGGCGACGAACCTTTGTTGCTTGCGCAAATAGCGCCGACATGGGTGGCGGTGGACCGTACTGAGGGTGCCGCAGCAGCGGCGCGATCTGGCGCGCGCGTCATCATCATGGATGACGGGTTTCAGAACCCGTCGCTGAAGAAAGATTTTTCACTGCTGGTGGTCGATGCCCATGCGGGGCTTGGCAACGGTCGTCTTGTGCCCGCCGGCCCTTTGCGTGAACGTGTGGATGATGCGATCAAACGCACCAGCGCCGTGATGATCGTGGGGCGCGGCCATGCAGCTGACGGGCTTGCGGCACGGGCGCGTAACAATGGCCTACCCGTCTTCCGCGCGATCCTGCGGGCGACGAAAGCACCTGATCTCGACGGCAAACAGGTCTTTGCCTATTCGGGCATCGGACGACCAGAGAAATTCTTTGCAACGCTGAAAGAACTCCACGCGCTTGTCGTCGGTGTGCAGGAGTTCCCCGACCATCACATGTTCACCGAAGCCGACGCGCAACGCCTGTTGTTGCGCGCGCGCGACCTTGGCGCAACATTGGTGACAACAGAAAAAGACCGCGTGCGCCTGCGCAATGCACCGGAAGGCAGCGCAAGGGCGCGGCTGCGCGAGGCCACATTGATTGTGCCCGTGCGTGCGCTTATTGCCGAACTTGGTTCGCTCGAAGCCCTGATCCGCGACGCAATGATGCAATCGCGTCATCCACGGCGGCAATAGGAGCGAGCAAAGCCATGCGGAAGGTGAACTGGAAATACAAGTTAGAGGCTATGGTACTGAAGACGGTCCTCGCGCTGATCCGTCTGCCGGGTCTTGATCGCGCGTCTGCCATCGGCGGTTTTCTCGGTCGCACATTCGGGCCGAAGCTCGGCATCACGCGCCGTGCGCGCCGCCGCATCATGCGCGCTATGCCTGAACTTGGTGAAGTGGAAGTGGAACGCATCGTCACCGCGATGTGGGACAATCTCGGACGCGTTTCTTTTGAATATGCCTATATCGACACGTTCCGCCGCGAAGACCAACGCCACCGCATCGAAGTGGTGGGCATGGAGGTTTTGCGCGCGCATGCAGCCTCCGGCGAAGGCGGGCTATTACTGTCGGGGCACTTTGGCAATTTCGAATTGCTGCCTGTGGCCATGAACCGAGAGGGCTTCACGGGCGGCGAAGTCTACCGACCTGCGAATAATCCATATGTGAACGACTGGATGCTCGACATGCGCGGCGCCAAGACAGGCTCTGTGCAAATTCCCAAAGGCCGCAAGGGCACGCGCGACCTGCTGACCATTTTGCGCGATCATGGTTTTGTCGCCATGCTGTTCGATCAGAAAATGAACGAGGGCATCGAGGTCAAACTTTTCGGCATCCCGTCGATGACGACGCCCGCGCCGGCAGGTCTCGCAATCCGGCTCGGCACGGTGATGTTTCCCGCCTGCATCGAACGGTTAGAAGGTGCGCATTTCCGCGTGACGCTCTATCCGCCGATTAAAGCGAACCCCGATGCTGAAGCGGTGGGCGAAACGATACGCCTCACGCAAGTGCTCAATGATTTTCTGGAAGCGCGCATCCGCGAGAAGCCGGAAAACTGGATCTGGCTGCACAACCGCTGGGCGGATTAGTCAGATCAGTTGTTGCTGGCCTTCATACCGGGAACCGCGCCTTCAGCCCCGATGCCCGGAATTTTCAACGAGGGATCAACCCGCGTACCGCACCAGAGCATGCCCCAATGAAGATGCGGGCCGGTGGCGCGTCCCTTCTTGCCGACGCGGCCGATGGGATCGCCCTGATGCAGGCGGTCGCCGACCTTCACATCGATGTGCGACATATGCAGGAACTGGCTGAAGACGCCCTGACCGTGATCAAGGAAAACCAGCCCGCCTTCGTAAAACATATCGGGTTCAGCCAAACGCACGATGCCGTCAGCCGGAGCCACAACGAGTGCACCTTCGGGTGCGGCCACATCAACACCGAAATGGGGATTGCGTTTCTCGCCGTTGAAAATGCGTTGGCTGCCGAAGATGCCACTGACGGGACCGGAGGACGGCCAGATGAAATCTTCTGCGAAGAAATCCTCATTCGTGTCACAGGGACGCGCAGCGGCCTTCAATTCACGTTCGCGTTTGATACGGATGAGATCGGCAGCCGGAGGCGAGACATATTTCGACGCGACACCGGTGATCGACTGAATATTCCAGGCGCGCGGTGCGATGGCGAGCTTTTGCGTTTCGATTGTTTCGTCCGGCGTCGTCACGATGAGCGTTGCAGAGGCGGCGTGGTCGCGGTCGAAGCCGAGCGCGAAAAACCCTCGCGGTGAAACCATGATCTTCTGACCATCGAGGGTGACCTGCGCGGCGGGATCGGTTTGACCCACAACCAGCGCGCCTTGTTCGAGCGGCCCTTTGAGCGTTACCTCGGCCAAAGCCGGTGTGCCCGCCAGCGCGATTAGAACGCCCAACGTCCAGAGAGGTTTTTTCACGAAGGGCGCTTTTCCTGATGGCGTTTCAGAGAGGCTTCGGGCGTTGCATAGGCTTCCTGCCAGTCAACGCTCCAATAGCGCAAATCATCGAGGTCGATATTGACGCCCGTGACCGCACATTTGACATAGGCGCCCGGCCGCACAACGTGGAACTCACCGTCGCCGTAAACGACTTCGGCTTCGTCACCATTGTTCATTTTGTCCATTCTGTTCATGGGGTCAGTTTAGCCTTTTGGGGGCGGGGCATCAAATGGGGCGTTTTGTCATTCTCACATCGTCATGGCCGGACTTGATCCGGCCATCCACGCCTTCCTTTGCCGCAAAGACGTGGATGCGCGGGTCAAGCCCGCGCATGACGGTATGAATATTACAAAAGGCTCCCCTGCTTCGTCTCCCCCGTCTTCTTCTTCGGTGCAGGCGCTTCGGCAGGCGGCGTGGAACCCGCCACCATAACGCCCAAGCGGTCATTCTCCGCAAACTCAACCGTCAGCGCTTCCCCCGTCTTGCGACCAGCCGACCCGCGCAAGGGCTTGCCATCCGATCCGCGCACCACGGCGTAGCCGCGCGCTAGCACGCCTTGGTAGGAATAGGACTCAAGCAACTTGCCCATGCCGTCGAGGCGGCGTGTCAAATCAGAGAGGTGCCGTCGCTCTGCCGCCTGACCGCGCTGGTCGAGAGCGACAAGTCGCTTGTTGCCGTCGGCGATGCGGAAGCGAATGAGCTGTGTCGAGAGCTTGCCCTCGACGCGTGAAAGCCGCGCGCGTTTGACTTCAGCCGCGCGTTGCAGCGCAAGCGTCAAGCGCTCGCTCGCGTTGTCGAAACGCTGACGCGGCAAGGCGATGAGGTCGGTGAGGCGCGGCAAGGCACGCGCGAGGCTGTTGAGCGTATTGCGGCGCGTCTCGAACAATCGCGTTTCGGCGCGCAACATGCGGCGGGTGAAATCAAGAACTGTGGCAATCATGTCGGCTCGCACGGGCACGGCCATTTCAGCCGCCGCTGTCGGCGTCGGCGCGCGACGGTCCGAAACATAGTCGATGAGTGTCGTGTCCGTCTCGTGGCCGACCGCCGAGATGAGCGGGATGGTCGAGGCGGCTGCGGCGCGGACCACAACTTCTTCGTTGAAGGCCCAAAGATCTTCGACCGACCCGCCGCCACGCGCGACGATCAACACATCGGGGCGCGGGATTTTGCCGCCGGGTTTCATGGCGTTAAAACCGGCGATGGCGCGGGCGACTTCTTCGGCCGCCGTGTCGCCCTGCACACGCACAGGCCAGACGAGAACATGACGGGGAAAGCGATCTGCCAGACGATGCAGGATGTCGCGGATGACCGCGCCTGTCGGACTCGTAATGACGCCGATTACTTCGGGCAAATGCGGAATGGGTTTTTTGCGCTCGGCGGCAAAGAGGCCCTCGGCGGCGAGCATTTTCTTGCGCTCTTCCAACAGCGCCATCAGCGCACCGACGCCTGCGGGCTCCAATTGCTCGATGACGATCTGATATTTTGAACTGCCGGGGAAAGTCGTGAGCTTGCCGGTGGCGATGACCTCGAGCCCTTCGGCGGGTTTGAAGCGCAATTTCCCGTAAACGCCCTTCCAGATAACGGCCTCAAGGCGCGCCTTGTCGTCCTTCAGCGCGAAATAGCTGTGGCCCGAGGAGTGAACGCCGCGAAAGCCCGTTATTTCCCCGCGTACGCGCACATGGCCGAAAGTCTCCTCGACTGTCCGCTTCAGTGAAAAGGACAATTCACTGACGGAGAATTCATGCGCATTTCCGCCTTCTGACGCTGGCGCGGCGGCGGAACGGCCCGGAGTGGTTTCAGACATATATATTGACCGGATCAGGAGGGGCCGGCGGGCTTGCCACCGTCACCTCGCATGTTACAAGTTTTTGACGCCCACGCCAAAGCGGGCGATGAATTCTGCATTTTCCTAAAGGGATATTCGATCGCCATGAACGTTCTTGTCATTGGCTCTGGTGGCCGCGAACACGCGCTGTGCTGGAAGATTGCGGAAAGTCCCCTAGTCTCCAAACTCTTTTGCGCGCCGGGAAACGGCGGTATCGCCAGCATTGCTGAATGTGTGGCGCTCGCACCGCTCGATTTCGACGCGATTGTGGGCTTTTGCCGCGAGAAGCGCATCGACTTCGTGATGGTGGGGCCGGAAGACCCGCTGGTGGCAGGGCTTGTGGACCGGCTCGACGCAGAAGGCATTAAATCCTTCGGACCGAGCGCTGCCGCCGCGCAGCTGGAAGGCTCCAAGGGCTATACCAAAGACCTCTGCGCCGAATTCAACATTCCGACCGCCGCTTACGGGCGATTCGCTGACGCCGCTGCCGCCAAAGCCTTCATCGCTAAAAAAGGCGCACCGATTGTCGTCAAGGCCGACGGGTTGGCGGCAGGTAAGGGCGTCATCATCGCCATGAACATGAACGAGGCGCTTGCCGCTATCGACGAGATTTTCTCCGGTCGTTTCGGCAAGGCCGGTGCGGAAGTTGTCGTGGAAGAATTCCTCGAAGGTGAGGAGGCGAGCTTCTTTGCGCTTTGCGACGGCACAACGGCCATGCCACTTGCCACCGCGCAAGACCACAAGCGCGTCTTCGACCATGACCTCGGACCCAACACCGGCGGCATGGGCGCTTACTCGCCTGCCGCAGTGCTGACGCCCGCGCTTGTTGACCGCGTGATGCGCGAAATCATCAACCCGACAATGGCCGCCATGAAATCACGCGGCACACCGTTCAAAGGTGTTTTGTTCGCAGGGCTCATGCTGACCAAAAGCGGGCCGCAGCTTATCGAATATAATGCCCGCTTCGGCGACCCCGAGACACAAGTGCTGATGACGCGACTCGCCTCCGACATCATGCCTGCGCTGATCGCTGCTCATGACGGCACGCTCGACAAGCAGACGCTCTACTGGAAAGACGATGCCGCCCTCACCGTTGTGATGGCCGCCAACGGCTATCCCGGCACTTATGAAAAAGACACCGAGATCGGCGGTCTTGCAGCGGCAGGCGCGCTGGACGGCGTCCAGGTCTTTCACGCGGGCACACGGCTCGACGGTGCACGCATGCTCGCCGTCGGTGGCCGTGTACTGAATATTACCGCGACCGGCGCGAGCGTCGCTGCGGCGCAGGCCAAGGCCTATGAGGCCGTTGCAGAAATCGACTGGCCGGAAGGATTTTGCCGCAGCGACATCGGCTGGAGAGCCGTGGCGCGCGAAAAACAATCGATCTGAGGTTCACAAGGCCTCACCGGACAAGCTGCAACTTGCATGTTTATCCGTACAGAGATAGAAACGTATCGGGGAGATTCGTAACATGGCGTCAGACAACGCAGCCGAGCAAAGTCGGCAGGACCAATTTTCGGGCACTAAAGAAGTGGCCGAGAGCCATCGCTTCGACGAAGCGCGGCTGGAAGCCTATATGCAGGCCCATGTCGAAGGCTTCAAAGGCCCGCTGACGGTCGAACAATTCAAAGGCGGGCAATCGAACCCGACCTATCAGCTCATCACCCCGTCACGCAAATATGTATTGCGCCGCAAGCCGCCGGGAAAGCTGCTGCCATCCGCTCATGCTGTTGATCGTGAATACAAAGTCATCACCGCGCTTCACAATGTCGGCTTTGCTGCGCCGCGCACCTACTGTCTCTGCGAAGACGACAGCGTGATCGGTACGGCTTTTTACATCATGGACATGGTGGTGGGCCGCGTGCTGTGGGAACCGCTGCTGCCGGGACAAAATCCCGCAACGCGCTGGAAAATCTACGACAGTCTCAATGCCACGATGGCGCATCTGCACAGCATCGACCATGTGAAGGCCGGCCTCGGCGATTTCGGCAAGCCGGGCAATTATTTTGCCCGTCAAGTATCGCGCTGGACAAAACAATATGTGGCATCGGAAACGCAGACCATCACCGAGATGAACAAGCTGATGGAATGGTTGCCTGCAAACATTCCGTCCGACGACACAGTGAGCGTCGTGCACGGCGACTACCGTCTCGACAACACGGTGCTGCATCCGACAGAGCCCAAAGTCATTGCGGTGCTTGATTGGGAACTTTCAACGCTCGGTCACCCGCTCGGCGACTTCACCTATAGCTGCATGCAATGGGTGATGCCGGGTCAGGGCACCGGCGGCGGCACGGGATCGATTGCGACAGCTGACCTCAAAGCGCTCGGCATTCCGACGCTTGAGCAATATATCGCCATGTATTGCGAGCGCACGAACCGGTCGGGCATCGACAATCTCGATTTTTACTTCGCTTATAATTTCTTCCGTCTCGCGGGGATTTTGCAAGGCATCGCCGGTCGCGTGCGTGACGGCACGGCGTCGAGCGAACATGCCAAAGCCATGTCGGAGAATGTGCGTCCCCTGGCTGAGGAAGCCTGGAAATATGCTTTGCGCGCAGGTGCAGGGTCGTAAACGAAAACCCTAAATGAAATAGGTTGGTAATATGAGTTGGTTGCGTCAGGGATTTGAGATCAATACAGATAAAACGAAGCTCGATCAGGAGTCGATCCTGCGGATGCTCCGTGCGACTTATTGGGCGAGCGAAGTGCCGCCTGCGGACCTCTGGGAAAGCATTCTCAATTCACGCGCCTACGGCATGATATCTCCCGATGGCGAACAAGCGGGCTTTGCCCGTGTTGTCACCGACGGCACGCGCTTTGGCTGGGTGTCCGATGTTTTCGTCCTGCCCGTGCATCGCGGACGCGGCCTTGGCAAATGGCTCATCGAAACAGTGATCAATGATCCGGCGCTCGCCAAAGTGCATCGTCTGATGCTCAGCACCAATGACGCGCATGACCTTTACAAAGAATATGGCTTCGGTCTCATCGAAGGCGATGAAGCCAGTAAAATGATGATGTTACTGCGTCCGGGCTCGTTGAAGTCTCAATAAAAAAACATCGGCTTGCCGCCCACCTGTGCGATACGCGGGCGATAGGATTTAGCGTCATAAAACGCATCCACATCGACGCGCTTTCGCCCTGTGATGCAGGTGTCGGCAGGCACGGTTGTATAATTACCATCGCGCAGGACCGTCATTATGCCGGTCTTGCCCGTCTCGATCATTTGCACGGCGAGCGCGCCATAACTTTTGGCAACCATCTGGTCGAGCGCGTCAGGCGCACCGGCGCGCATGAGGTAGGCGAGCGATTGGTTGATGGTGCCGACGCCTGTGCGTTGCGTGATTTCCTGCGCGAGGACCTCACCGATGCCACCGAGGCGGCGACGGCCGTGCTCGTCGGCCTCGCCATATTCCACGACGCTGCCGCCTTCCATGCTTGCCCCTTCCGACACAACAAGCATGGCGTAGCGCGCCGGATTGCGCGCGCGGTCGCCTGCGATCAGGTCGGACAGATGCGCCGCGTCGAAGGGCACTTCAGCGATCAGGGCGCGATCAACGTCGGCGAGATAACTCGCGATAAGTGCCGTCTCACCTGAATGTCGTCCGAAGAGTTCGACCACCGCGATGCGTTCATGACTGCCGGTCGATGTGCGCAGCGCATTGATGTGTTCAACAGAGCGCGAAACGGCAGTGGAAAAGCCGATGCAGTAATCCGTGCCGAAGACGTCATTATCCATCGTCTTGGGGATGGAGACAATTTTCATGCCCTGCCGGTGGAGATGGGCTGAAAAACTCAACGTGCCGTCGCCGCCGATGGTGACCATCACGTCGATGCCGAGATGTTCCATCACACGCAGGATATGCGGCGTGCAATCAACCATGCCGTCTGCATCGGCCACGAATTTCCCTTTGAGAAAATCCGGCAGCGAGGCCTCAGGTACAAGGCGCGGATTGGTGCGCGAGGTATGGAGCACGGTGCCGCCAGTGCGGTCGATGCCACGCACATTATCTTCGTTGAGGCGCATCAGCTGGGCTTCACCGCCCTCAGGATCGTCGGGATTGAAATGTAACGGACCTTGCCAGCCGCGCCGGAAGCCGATGACCTCCCAGCCGCGCTCCCCTGCCCGCCGCGTCACCGCCTTGATGCAGGGGTTGAGCCCCGGCACATCGCCGCCGCCGGTCAGAATTCCGATCCGCATCACTTACTCCCATTCATTGAGACCTTAAGCTAACCTTTGGGCAGGCAAATACAAACCAGCAGAAGTTCAGCCATGTCGTCAGAGAAGCCATTGACCATTGCCGTTGCGGGATTGGGCCAACGCATCGCGGTGGTACTCCGTCATCTCGTTGCCGCTGCGCCTCATGCGCGTGTGGCGGGATACGTCGATCCTGAACCCTATGGTCTCGCGTCACTCGCCAAGCGCCATATCGGCCCCGGTACGGTTTACGCCGACGTCGCAACGATGCTGGCTGAGACGAAGCCTGACCTGTTTGTCATCGGCTCGCCCAATCATCTGCATCTCGGCCATATCAAAGCGGGGCTTAAAGCGGGTGTGCGCATTTTCACTGAAAAGCCGATTGTGCGCACCGAGGAGGAGACATGGGAACTGGCGCGGCTGTTGCGCGTCCACGGCGAAACCTCTGTCCTCGTCGGCCTTGTCATGCGCTCATCACCGCTCACCAAGGCGGTGGCAAAACTCATCAGTGACGGTCGGCTTGGTCCGCTTGTCAGTGCGGAAGGCAATGAACATCTGCATCCCGAACACGGCGCGTTTTTGATGCGCGACTGGCGACGACGGGAGGAATTCGGCGGCTCGTTCCTGCTCGATAAATGCTGCCACGATTTCGACATCTATCGCATGTTCATCGGCAGCCTGCCCAAACGCGTAGCGAGTTTCGGCGGGCGTAGAATTTTCACATCTGAAAACGGCGCGCGCCTCAACGGCCCGGCTTATGAAGATGGCACAGCGGCTTACACAGTTTGGCGCAAGGGCTGGAACACCTCCAACGCCACATTCGGTTCCGACGCCGACGTCAACGACCACCAGGTCGCCATTGTCGAATATGAAAACGGCGTGCGGCTTTCCTTCCACGCCAACACCCATGCAGGCCTGCCGCAGCGCCGCTGGTATTTTGCCGGCACCGATGGCGCGCTGGAAGCCGATCTCGTTTCCGATCAATTGCAGTTCCGTGACGCACTCGGATTGAAACCCGCTGAGATCATTCCCGTTGAAACAGGCTCAGGCGGCCATGACGGCATGGACCCCGCGATGGGCCGCGACCTCGCCGCTCACCTGCTCACCAGCGCGCCCTTTCCGGTGAACGCCTACGACGCCATCGTCGCGGGGTTGACCGTGATGGCAATCGACAGAGCCATGCGCGAGAACACAGTCGTCGATTGCCAACCCATGTGGGAAAAGTTGCATAGAGAACTCGGGCGCTGAGCCGCCTCAATCTTCGCGAATTTCGAGCACGGCCTCTGCCAGATCATATTGCTGAAAGAAACCGACGATTGATTCATAGGTCGATGTTTTGATCGGTCCGCTTTGATCATTGGTATGAAAACCATCGACAAAGATGGGGCCGAGCGCGCGCACCAACCCGTTCACCGGCACTGGCTTTGCCTCGTAAAAGCGCCGGAGGTATTGAACAATTTCGTTGCGATCTGCCGTGCCGTAAATGGCGGAAACAATATTGGCCATGACAAAATTCGTGCAGTTCTGATAGCGCCACGAATAGGGATTGGCGACGACGGAATAGTCCGGCACGAATAGCCCCTTATAACGCGGTGACAATATCTGCTTCAGCAATTCGCGCTGCAGCTCGGGCTTCGGGATGACGACGCCGGATTTCAACTCCGCAACATTGCCAAAAAACTGGATCGGGAAATCCTGCACCAGATCGGCGCGATCGCCGTCACCGCTACGCTGATAGAGATTGTATGCCACATAACCATTGAGCTTGCGCCCGTCCTCAGCCGTCATCTCGGAATAGACCCAGAAGGCCACGTGGGTGTAGGTGATGCCGTCGGGCATTTCCTTGGGATCACGACCGACGCGCGCGACAATTGCCACCAGCGCGCCGTGCTCGGCCAATGCCGTTTCAACTTTTTTGGTGAAAGGGGCGACGCGCTCAAGATTATGCACCGTGCCGTCCGAAGCCGAGCTACCCACGGCGAGGGCTGGCTGCGCCAGCCCTGCCATGAGCGCGACGGCCAATGCCAATCGCTTCAGCATATCAATTCTCCTGCGAACGTTTGGCGAGTGCCGCGCCCGGCGCGGGCACGAAGACATCCTTGGCGAGCGGCAGGCGCTTGCCCGATTTGTGGTTCTCGAAATCAAACTGATCGGCTGACACTTCGAACAATGCTTCGCCGCCCGCGCCCGACGCCACAAGCGGCATGGCAACGGAGACACCGACCACACCCGACAGATTGCCCAGCGGCTGGCCGATGGCCCCGCTCAAATCGCGGCTGCCGCTTTCGCTCAGTCCGGCGTCAGCAAGCGCGGCACCTGTGGTGGCAAAACTCACAAGGCAGATCATCAAAAACGTCTTCATGTGTATCTCCTATTTGATGTGAATACTCACTCACTTATTGGATAGGCAAACATGATGTCTGCCCTTCGTCCCAATTCAGATTTTTACAACGAGAGAACCCGCCGGATGGCCAACATGATGTCGGGCAGGCGCGGGCTTAAAGGCGCTTTCAACTCACGATAGACAACGCCGACAGCAGGTTGCTCGATCATGCCGAGCAGAATGTGGACGCCGAGCACGGGATCGAAATTTTTAATCTCGCCGGTCTTGGCTGCTTTTTTCAAGAGGCTGAGCAGAACCGAGTATGGCGTCGCTGTGCCCGCAGGTGCCTTTGAGGCTTCACCCGTCTGGTAGGTCATCACATAGATCCAGAGCAACGGGTTTTCATCGAACAGGCGATAGAACTGCGAAGCAGAAGCTTCGATTTTTTCGATGAGCGTGCCCTCGCCTTTCTCCACCCGTGCCAGAAATTTCGAGTAAGGCGAGAAAGCTTCGATGAAGATTTCGGTGGCCAAGGCCTCCTTGCTTTCAAAGTGGCGATAGATCGTGCCTTCGGCGACTTCGGCGGCTTGCGCGATGTCGCGTGTGGTGGTGGCAGCGATGCCCTTTTCGACAAAGAGCACCAGCGCGGCTTCGACGAGCCGTTGCTTGGTTTTGGTGCCGCGTTTTTCAATATGAGTGATCATTTACTCACATTGATGAAATTGAGCAGGTTTGTCAAGCGGGCTGGTGAAGCAGCCGACAAGAGGACGCGGGATTGTGGGGTAAATGGCGGAAATCCGTAGAGTTTCTTGCGCTAGGTTTTTTTGGTTTTGGCTTTCACGCGCACGCCGACGCGGGCGTTGGGCACGATCTTTCCTGATTTGGCCACGAAAGCGAGGTGGAGCGCCGCGCCGCCTTCCGCGTCGATGAATTCGACGGGGGCCGGATCATTGCGCAAGTGCCGGTCGCCCCATTCGGTGAGGGCCGCCACAACAACGCCGAGGTCTCGCCCCTTAGGCGTCAGCACATATTCATAACGCGTGCGCGACCCCTCTTCCTTATAGGGAATGCGGTCGGCAAGCCCGTTGCTGACGAGCGACCGCAGGCGCTGGCTCAGCACGGCGCGCGGTGCGCCGGTGTCGGCCTCAAGATCATCAAAGCGGCGCACGCCGTAGAATAATTCACGCAACACGAGCAGCACCCAACGGTCGCCGACCATGTCGATGGCGCGCGCCATACCGCAATCGGCGAGCGCGACGGGCGCGCGGGCGACGCGGGGTTGGGTTTTGGCGGGCTTGTCCGGTTTGGCTGAGTTTGACATTTGAACCTAACTAAAGCATAAGCATCTAAGTTCAAAATACGAACCCAAACGGAGAGACCTATGACGTTCCTTGGTGCTGTTCTCATTTTCAAAATTATCGGTACGTTCTTGTTTCTGGTCGGGCCGCTGCTTTTGTTGCCGACATCAAAATTGCTGCAGGTGATGAAGCTGCCGCGCGAGGCGGCGGGCATGACCACACCATTCCGCTATATGGGCATTGCCTATTTCGCCATTGCCTTTGGCTATGCGGCCGGCTTGCCGTCCATCGCTATGGGCCGCTTCCCCTGGGAAGTCGTGACCATGGGTCTCATCAGCAATATCGGCGGCACGGGCCTCACGTTTTACACCAAAGGCTATCAGCGCAGCCGGTTCTCGCTCATCACGATGATCTTCACCGGCCTTGTCGCGCTCGGTCTGATCGTCGCTTGTGTCATGGGTGAAGCGGCCATTACGCCGTTCTGATCAGGCGCTCTTGCCGCGCGCTTCAATCGGCCAGATCGCAACCAGCGTGTCGCCACGCACAACGTGGTAGGCGTCATAAAGGTTCACGGTCGGGTCGCAATGAGGCGTGATGGCAGTGAGCGATGCGCCGAGCGGGAGCTTCTCGCCTTTGGGCAAAGCGATACCGCCCTGCTCGTCGCCGAAGAAGAAATAGGAAGAGCCTTCCGGCGCGCCGGACAGGAGCACGGGCGCTTCGGCGTCGGTCGAGAAGGCTTTAAAGCCCGCGTCCGTCGTTGCCAGTCCGCTTGTGTTGTTCGAGACAACGCTCATCTGTACAAAGAGCGATGTTTCGAACGCCACGGGTGCACCGTTGCCTCCCTTCACGTCGTTATATTGCTTGTCCATGAAAGCATAAGAGCCGCCCTGCAACTCGGTGAGCACGCCGGCCTCGGGGTCGATGTCGAAACTGCCGGTGCCGCCGCCCGAGACGATTTCACAAGGCAGGTCCGCTGCCTTCAGGGCATCGCGCGTTTCACCGAGGAGCTTCATAGCCTTCAGCGACTTCTCGCGTCGCTCGGCAAAATCTTCGATGTGCATGACGTGACCGGCGTAGCATTGCAGCCCGCGCAATTCGAGGTTCGCATCTGCATGGATTTGTCGCGCGAGTGCCAGCACGGGTTCGCCCGGGGCGATGCCGGTGCGATGCAGACCCGGATCCAGATCAACGAGCACCTTGAGCACCTTACCTGCCGTTTTGGCGGCAGCGGCCAACGCCGTTGCGTTTTCTGGATTATCAACCGTCAGCATGAGGTCGGAGATTTTGGCGTTGAGCACCATCGCGCGCGCAATGCCCCGAGCGGTCACGACGGGTGATGTGATGACAATACTCTCGACGCCGCCTGCGCCCATTTGTTCAGCTTCGCCCAATTTGGCGCAGCATTGACCGATGGCGCCGGCGGCGAGTTGTGCCTTGGCGATCTCGACACATTTATGTGTTTTGGCATGGGGTCGCAGTTGCAAGCCGTTGCGTTTGCAGTGGTCGGCCATTTTGGCGACGTTGCGCTCAAAGGCGTCGAGGTCGAGCACCAGCGCCGGAGTGGCAAGGAGGTTCCGCGATCCGGCAAGGCCGACAAGGTTCTCATTGACGAAACGGCCTGACATCGGACTCTCCACATAATGATGTTGATTTGCAGCTATCCTAGAGCCGCAAGCTGAAACCGCAACAGGGCTCGCCGCTTGCGGTCCATGACTTTGGCGGTAGTCTGGTGTATTCGAAATGAGGACAACTGAGGAACGAGTAGTGGGCGTGATAGATTCAGGCGGAGCGGCCAAGTCGGCGAGCGGCAAGATGCAGGGCGAGAAACCCGGCATCATCCTCGACGCCGCACTGGAGCTATTCCGGCAGTATGGCTATCGCCGGACCTCGATGGAGGATATTGCCGGTGCGGCCAATGTCGCCAAGGGCACGCTCTATATCTATTTCAAAAGCAAAGACGAACTCTTCGAGGCGCTGGCGCGGCGGCTTGCCGAACAGGTCGGCCTTAACGTTCGTGAGGTGCTGGCGCGCGACCTTCCCTTTGAGGACAAGGTGCTGGCTGTGCTCGACGCCAAGATCGGCTTTGCCTTCCGCTTGGTGCTCTCAAGCCCGCATGCGGCCGAACTCACCGCGCCCACGAGCCAATTGCCCGACGATGTGTTCGGACCGGTGGACCAGGAATTGCGCGCGAGCCTTGCCGGGCTTTTCCGCGACGCCGTCAAACGTGGCGACGTGGACCTCAAGGCGGCGGGCCTGACACCTGAGGGCGCGGTCGATACCTTGCTTGCGGCAGCCCACGGGGCGGAATTCGGCGCCAAGAGTGAAGATGACTTCCACGACCGGCTGACCCGCATCGGACGGCTGACGCTGCGCGGGCTTCGGGCAGATCTTTAGATTTTCTGTCCCCTCAAGGGGAGGTTTGCTTCCCTGTCCGAGCGTCCAGCAGTGGCGTTAGCCATTGAAATTGAATCACAATTCCCCGCGTCGCCCCATTATTTCCCATTTATTATTTTCATCGCTGTCCTTGACACTCCGAGGGGGGAAGCCTATCTCTGCCTCGTGTTGTTAGCACTCCTAGGGAGTGAGTGCCAACGCTCTCAATCCAAACGTTTCCCGCGATTAAGCGGTTCCCGAAACAGGAGACCTCAAGATGAAATTTCGTCCTCTGCATGACCGCGTTGTCGTACGCCGTCTCGACGAAGAAACGAAGACAGCCGGCGGGATCATCATTCCCGAAACCGCGCAGGAAAAGCCCTCGCAGGGTGAAATCATTGCCGTTGGCGCTGGCGCTCGTGGCGAAGACGGCAAGATCGTCGCGCTCGATGTCAAAATCGGCGACAAGGTGATCTTCGGCAAATGGTCCGGCACGGAAGTCAAAATTGACGGCCAGGATCTGCTGATCATGAAAGAATCCGACATCATGGGCGTCGTCGAAGGCGCCAAGAAGTCGAAAGC
>JAUSLL010000022.1 GCA_030649335.1 Parvibaculum sp.
CAGGTGCGTGTGGCCGATGGTCCGTTCGCTTCGTTCAACGGTTTTGTTGAAGAAGTCGATGAAGAAAAGGCGCGCCTCAAAGTGGCCGTGTCGATTTTCGGCCGTGCTACGCCGGTCGAGCTTGAGTACGCACAGGTCGAAAAGATTTAACTTGTGCTTCGTCCGTGGGAGATGATCCGGAGACGGATCATTGCAAACCACTCACCCATAGAGCCGGGATGTCCGGCAGGGGAATGAAATGGCTAAAAAGATTGAAGGCTATATCAAGTTGCAGGTGAAGGCGGGCCAAGCTAACCCGTCTCCGCCGATCGGGCCCGCGCTCGGTCAGCGCGGCTTGAACATCATGGAATTCTGCAAAGCGTTCAACGCGCAGACGCAGAAGATGGAACCCGGGATGCCTATCCCGGTTGTCATCACCGCTTTCTCCGACCGTTCCTTCACGTTCAAGATGAAGACGCCGCCGGCGTCCTACTTCTTGAAGAAAGCTGCGAACATCACATCTGGTTCCAAGACGCCGGGCAAGCCGGGCGCCTTTGCGGGCAAAGTGACGTTGCTGCAGTGCCGTGAAATTGCGGAAGCAAAAATGGAAGATCTGAACGCTGGCGATCTCGACCAGGCGACGAAGATCATTGCGGGCTCCGCCCGCTCCATGGGCCTCGAGGTTGTGGAATAAGCAGATGGCAAAACGTATTGAAAAAGCCCGTGAGGGTATCGACGTCGATAAGCTGTACACGCTTGATGAAGCTGTGAAGCTCGTGAAGACCCGCGCGACAGCGAAGTTCGATGAAACCATCGAAGTCGCCATCGCGCTCGGTGTTGACCCGCGTCACGCCGACCAGATGGTGCGCGGCGTTGTCGCGCTGCCCAATGGTTCGGGCCGTACGGTTCGCGTTTGCGTGTTCGCACGCGGCGACAAGGCCGATCAGGCTCTGGCCGCCGGTGCCGACGCTGTTGGCGCGGAAGACCTTGCCGAGATCCTGCAAAACGGCAAGATCGAGTTTGATCGCGTTATCGCGACACCCGACATGATGCCGCTCGTCGGTCGTCTGGGTAAGGTGCTCGGCCCGCGTGGTCTGATGCCGAACCCGAAGGTCGGTACAGTGACACCTGACGTTGCCGAAGCTGTGAAAGCAGCCAAGGGCGGCGCCATTGAATTCCGCGTCGAAAAAGCCGGCATCGTGCAGGCCGGCGTGGGCAAGGCGAGCTTCACGGAAGAACAGATCCTCGGCAATATCCGCGCCGTGGTTGATGCCGTGCAGAAAGCCAAGCCGCTGGGTGCCAAAGGCACTTACATCAAGAAAATCGCGATCAGCTCGACGATGGGCCCTGGGGTCAAAGTCGAAACGCAGAGCGTGGCCGTCTAATCTGACGGCGTTACAAAATTCCGGTCATGCAGCAACAGCGGCATGACCGGTTCGACCAGACGGTAGTGTGGCACTTCGGCGAATAGCCGGAGTGGCTACGCCATCGTCTGTTACCTGTCCGAGACTGCGGGTGCCGATGCTTTGAGTTTAAAGCTGACGCTTAATTGCCAACGAAAGACGGTAGCCGGCAATAGACGGGAGTTTGAACGGTTTCATTTGCCTCAGGGCAAAAGGGATCGGTTGGAACCCGGGACGACAGGCAAGTGAGCGCCGCTTCTGATTGGCGCGAGGCTTGTTCCTCGCGGTGGTTAAAGCGGCAAATGCCAAAGGTGGAAGAAGCCCGAATGTCGGGATCTGACTCCACCAATTTAGGAGAGAGCAAGTGGACAGAGCTGAAAAGTCTGAGCTCTTGACGCACCTCAAAGGGGTCTTCACGGACGCCAATGTCGTCGTCGTAGCCCACTACAGCGGTTTGACCGTTACGGAGATGACTGATCTCCGTGGACGGATGGCCAAGGTTGGCGCCGAGTTCAAAGTTACGAAGAACCGGATTGCCAAGCTCGCTCTGGACGGCACAAAGGCGAAAGGGATCGCAGATCTCTTCACCGGGCCGACGGCTATCGCCTATTCGCAAGACCCGGTTGCAGCCCCCAAGGTTGTTTCCGAGTTTGCCAAGACCAACCCCAAGCTGGTTGTTCTGGGCGGCGTGATGGGTGAAACGGTTCTCGATACGAAGGCGGTCAAAACTCTTGCTGACCTGCCGTCGCTCGACGAATTGCGCGCGAAGCTTCTGGGCATGATCCAGACGCCTGCCACCCGCATCGCGGGTGTTGTGGCGGCGCCTGCAAGCCAGCTTGCACGCGTGCTGAACGCCTATGCCACCAAGAGCGAAGCTGCCTGAGCTTCAAATCTGTAGTTGAGACAACCCGATACCAACCGAACCTATAGAGAGAATATAAAATGGCTGATCTTGCAAAAATCGTTGACGACCTCTCGGCCCTGACGGTCCTTGAGGCTGCTGAACTGTCGAAGCTTCTGGAAGAAAAGTGGGGCGTCTCCGCCGCCGCTCCGGTCGCCGCTGCCGCCGCTGGTGGTGCCGCCGCTCCCGCAGAAGAAGCCCAGACAGAGTTCACCGTTGTTCTGACCGCCGCAGGCGAGAAGAAAATCGAATTACTTGAGTTCGACCTTCGCGCCAGCCTTTTCGAGCTGGGCCTTGA
>JAUSLL010000032.1 GCA_030649335.1 Parvibaculum sp.
GAGCTTGAAGCCGATATCGAACCTTTCCGTGGTCTTCTTCTCGGTCTTTTCTTCATCGCCATCGGCATGGGCATCGACCTTGATCTCGTGCGCGCCAATCTCGATGTGATCGCTGTCATCGTCCTCACACTGATGACCACCAAGGGTCTTGTCATTTTCACGCTCTCCCGCCTCACAGGCTCGCCGCGAGCCGACGCCTTGCGCATCGCAGGCGTACTAGCACAGGGCGGTGAATTTGCCTTCGTGTTGTTCGGCGCGGCGGCAACCGCCCAGATCATGTCGCCGACCGAATCCAACGTCCTCATCGCCGGCGTCACCATTTCGCTGGCGCTTACGCCGCTCGCCTTTGCGCTTGCCAATTATCTCGCGCGCGCCAAGAGGGAGGCGGAAGAGATGGAAATGGATTTCTCCGACGCCAAAGGCAAAGTCGTCATCATCGGCTTTGGCCGCTTCGGTCAGGTCGTCGCGCAATTCTTTTTGTCGCAGGGCATCGAGGTGACAGCGATTGAACGCGACGTCGAACAAATCCGCGCCGCCTCGCGTTTCGGCTTCCGTGTCTACTACGGCGATGGTACGCGGCTCGATGTGTTGCGCGCGGCAGGGGCTGCCGACGCCTCGCTCATCGCCCTCTGCATCGTGAAGGATGAATCCTCATCGAAAGTGATCGAGCTGGCGCAGACCCATTTCCCGCTCGCCAAGCTCTATACCCGCGCCTATGACCGCCGCCAGTCGCTCTCGCTGTTGCGCAAGAATGTCGATTACCAGATCCGCGACACGTATGAATCTGCCGTGACCTTCGGCGTCGCCGCCCTTGAAGGTCTGGGCTTCACGCCTGAAGCTGCCCGCGAAGTCGAAGACGACATCCGCCGCCGCGACGCCGAGCGCATGGCGCTGCAACTGGCCGAAGGCGAGATCACGGCGGGCAACAACCTCATCCATTCGCGAGCGGTCGTGCCCGAGCCGCTTGTCGTGCCAAAACATGCCGCCAAGGCGCTCAACGCCGAGGCGGAAGCGGTCACAAAACCCGAACCCGTCACCGATTGATCCGTCACAGGTTGGGGTTTCCAAAACCTGTAATTTTCCGTAGGGTCACGGCCATCAAAAATGGCCCCTTCAGGAAACACCCATGAAAAATCTCTTCGACATCAAAGGCAAAGTCGCGCTCGTCACAGGCGGCTCGCGCGGTATCGGCGAAATGATCGCCACAGGTTTCGTTGAAGCAGGCTGCAAAGTCTATATCTCGGCGCGCAAGGCGCAGGTCTGCAATGATCTGGCCGATGAATTGTCCAAACGCGGCACTTGCATCTCGCTGCCCGCCGATCTGGGCACACGCGAAGGCATTGAATTTCTGGCGGGCGAACTCGCCAAGCGCGAAGAAAAACTCGACATCCTCGTCAATAATGCGGGTGCCGCCTGGGGCGAACCCATCGACGACTATTCCGAAGACGGCTGGGACAAGGTGATGAACATCAACCTCAAAGGCCCGTTCTTCGTCACGCAGAAATTGCTGCCTCTGCTGCGCAAGTCGGGCACACAGGCAAGCCCCGCCCGCGTCATCAATATCGCGTCCGTCAACGGCATCATCCCGCCGGAGCTTGAAACCTACGCCTACTCGTCATCAAAGGCCGGTTGCATCATGCTGACGCGCCATCTCGCAGGCCGTCTCGCGCGCGACCATATTCTCGTCAACGCCATCGCGCCCGGCCCCTTCCCGAGCCACATGATGCGCGCCACGCTTGATGCTTTCGGCGATCAGATCAAAGCTGGCAATCCGCTCCACCGCATCGGCACTCCGGAAGATATCGCAGGCGTCGCCATCTTCCTGTCCTCGCGGGCCTCGGCCTACACAACGGGTGCCACCATCCCGTGTGATGGCGGTTCAGCAGAAGTCTGATTGACGCCTATACAAAAAAGCCCCGCGCGGAATTTCCGCGCGGGGCTTTCTTTTGTTCAAAGGCTTATTCAGCCGCCGCTTTGCGCTCCGCGCTGTCGGCGAGATCGGCAATCAACTCAACATAGCGCGGGCAAAGCTCAACCGGCAGGTCGTGGCCCATGCCGTCAATCAATTCGAGTTTTGCACCCGCCACATGCTTGGCCGTATCGATGCCGCCTTCAACAGGCACCAGCGGATCGGCCTTGCCGTGAATAACGAGGAAAGGCAAATGCACTTTCTTCAGCCGCTCCACGCGGCTCCCGTCAGCAATGATCGCCGCATATTGCCGCGCAGCGCCTTCAGGATAATACATGTGGTCATATTCGGTGGCGCATTTCTGATAGAGCGCTTCGTCACTCATCGGATAGGCCGGGCTCTGATAAACGCGCCGCCCTTTCATATTATGACGCAGCACCACTTCGCGGTCCTGCGATGCAGGCCTTTCCTGCAGCGCCACCATCGCTTCGTCCGTCGCCTTAGGCAGATCAGGATTGCCGGTCGAAGACATGATCGACGTCGCCGAGATGATTTTCTCAGGATGATTGATCGCCATCGACTGCACGATCATGCCGCCCATGGAAATCCCCATGATATGCGCGCGCTTGATGCCGAGCGCATCGAGAAGTCCCATGCCGTCCGCCGCCATATCGCTCAACTGATAGGGAATATCGGCCTTGGTGCCCGCTTTCAGCGCCTTCATCACATCGCCCATATTCGGAATGCCTTTAAGCTTTTCCGATTTACCGACATCACGATTGTCATAGCGGATGACGCGGAAGCCGCGTGCCTTCAAACCATCCATCAGCGGCAGAGGCCAACTCATCATGGTGGAAGTATAGCCGTTGACGAGCAGCAGCGGCTTGCCGTCGGCAGGGCCGCGATCTTCATAATTGATCGTGATGCCATTGGCTTTGATGGTTTTCATATCAACGCTCATCAGGTTCACTCCGCTGCTTTCGCACCGCGCGACCGCGCAACAACTGAGGAAACCGCGTCAGCATAGGTTTTGACGAGACCCAGCGGGAAGTCATGCCCCATGCCGGGTACAACGCGAAGTTCCGCACCCGGAATATTGGCGGCCGTGTCCTTGCCACCTTCAACCGGCACCAGCGGATCGGCCTCGCCGTGAACGACGACAGCGGCGACTTTGAGTTTCTGGAGTTTCTCACGACGATCGCCGTTTGCGACAATCGCCGCCATCTGACGTGCCGTGCCAACGGGATAGAGCGAGCGATTGACGTCACGCGACACCCATGTGCGCAGCGTCACATCATCGGTGGGATAGGCAGGGCTGCCGATCACCTTCCAGGCGTTCATGCCACGCGTAATCGCGCCTTCAATGTCGCCTTCAACAGCCGGTGTCATCAGCACGGCCATGGCTTCAGGTTTTGCCTGCGGCAAACCGGGGTTGCCGGTCGTCGACATGATGGAGGTCAGCGACAATGTACGTGTCGGGTGATTGATCGCCACCAACTGCGCGATCATGCCGCCCATCGATGCGCCAACAATGTGGGCCGTCTTGATACCCAGCGCGTCGAGCACGCCCACGGCATCATCTGCCATATCGTCAAGCGTATAGGCCGATGAGGGCTTTGCGCCAGACATCAGCGCCCCGAAAATCGCCGCCATATCGGGCATGCCCGCCGCGTCAAACTTCGTCGAAAGCCCGATATCGCGATTGTCGAAACGGACCACATGGAACCCGCGCGACACAAGCTCCTGACAGAACTCGACCGGCCACATGGTCATTTGCGCGCCGAGCCCCATGATCAGCAAAACCGTCTCATTAGCCTTGTCGCCGAAGCTTTCATACTCAATGGTGATGCCGTTCGCCTGAACCTGCGCCATGAAATTCTCCCCTGATGTTGTTTATGTCCTTTGAAAAAAGTCTAGCAGCCGACTTGCAACCTGCGCAGTCAAAACGCATAGTTAATGAAAATCATTAATACACTTCGGGAGGGCGTTTCCATTGCCCGCTGACGACACAGAAAAAACGCCCATACCGCTCACAGGAGGGCCGCTCGCGGGCCTCAAGCTCTACGGGCTCGACCTGTCCTATTTCACGGGCAAGGTGGAAGCCTATATCCGCTACACCGAAATCCCGCACCAGCGCATTGAACTATCTCTAAAGCGCATGCGCGAGGTCGCGCGCCGCACCGGCCTTGCCCAAATGCCCGCCATCGAACTCCCCAACGGTCGCTGGATGTCCGACAGCACACCGATGATCGAATGGCTCGACGCGCAACGCGAAGGCCCGCGTGTCATCCCGTCAGATCCCGTGCAGCACTTCCTGAGTGCGCTTGTTGAAGACTATGCCGACGAATGGCTCTGGCGGCCCGCGCTGCACTATCGCTGGTCCTATCCGCTAGACGCCCGCCTCATGGGCCACCGCATCGCCACTGAAATGCTCCACGACGCGCCGGCCCCCCTGTGGCTCCGGCGCCTCTTCATCACGCGCCGTCAAAAGCGTGTGTATTTGAAACATGATGGCGTCACACGCAAAACGATCCCGCATATCGAGAGCATCTATCGCCGCAATCTCGTGGCCCTCAATGCGATCTTCGCCGCGCGGCCTTTCCTGCTTGGCGCACGCCCGACACTCGCCGACTTCGGCTTCTTCGCTTCCATGTTCCGTCATTTCGGCCTCGACCCGACACCCGCCCGCATCATGCGCGACGAAGCCCCCCATGTGTATGAATGGCTCGCCCGCATGTGGAACGCCAAAGCGTCAAAACTCAGCGGGCCATTGGTTGCTGCAGGCACAGTGCCCGACGACTGGCAGCCGATCCTTGCCGACATAGGTGCAAGCTACCTGCCTTATCTCAATGCCAATGCCCGCGCCTTTCTCAAAGGCAACACGCATTTCAACTTCGAGACAGAGGGCACGACCTATCATCTGCCGGTGCATCTCTATCGCGTCTGGTGCCTTGAGCGCCTGCAAGCCCGCTGGCATGCGCTCGCGCCAGACGCACAAATCCGCATCCGTGAAATTCTCAAAGGCACAGGCTGCCTCGAAGCCCTCACCACCATCGCGAACCTCTGGTCCGGCTTCGACCCCGATCAGCGCTCACCTTTTTTTGTCGCTGGTCACATCTGGTCCGGCCATCAATCAAAATAAAACCAAACGGGAGACGTTCCATGACCCTCACCTATGACCTCTTCTGGTCGTTCCGCTCGCCCTACTCCTATCTCGTGACCCCGCGCCTGAGCGACCTTGAGCGGGAATACGATGTCAAAGCCGTGGTCTGCCCCGTCTATCCGATTGCGGTCCGCATCAAAGGCTTCTTCAAACAGGTCAATCCCATGTGGCCGCCCTATCTGATGAAGGACACACAGCGCGTCGCCCAGATGGCGGGCATGCCCTATGCGTGGCCGTCGCCCGATCCGATTGTCATGGACATGAAAGCGGGCGAAGTCCCCGAAGAGCAGCCCTATATTCGCCGTCTCACACGCCTTGGGGTCGCCGCCGCCGAAACCGGAAACGGACTGGCCTTCCTGCAGGAAATCAGCACCGTGATTTTCGGCGGCACCCGCAACTGGCACGAGGGCGACCATCTCGCCAAAGCCGCCGCCCGCGCCGGTTTTGACCTTGCCACCCTTGACCGCCTGATCGAAGCCGACCCCGCGCATTATGAAACCGTCATCGCCGCCAATGAAGCCGCCCAAAACGCATCGGGCCATTGGGGTGTGCCGCTCATGGCCTTTGAAGGCGAGCCCTTTTTCGGTCAGGACCGCGTCGATCATCTCGTCTGGCGCATGGAGCAAAAAGGCCTCAAAAAGCGGGTCTGACTGGACCCGCAACGCCAAGCCCGCTAGCCTCCCGACCTAACATTCAGGCGGTTTGAACACGATGCAGCGCGATCTAAAGAAAATGAGTGCCACCGACTATGATCTCGTGATCGTAGGCGGTGGCGTCACCGGCGCGACCACAGCTTGGGACGCATCGCTGCGCGGCCTCAAAGTGGCGCTTCTGGAAAAAGACGATTTCGCTCACGCGACAACCTCCGGCTCATCCAAACTCTTTCACGGTGGTCTGCGCTATCTCGTCAACGGCGAACTGAAGCTGGTGCGTGAATCGCTGCGCGAACGCCGCATCTGGGGCAATGTCGCACCGCATATGGTCCACCCGCTGCCCTTCGTCCTGCCCACCTACGGGCGCGGCATGAAAAGCGGCTTGATCCTCGCCATCGGCCTGCTGTTTTACGATCTCCTGTCTTACGACCGCAATTTCGTCTCCGACGACGACAAGAAAATTCCGGGCTACCGCTCGATCTCGCGCGCCGAAGCACTGAAACTCATGCCGAGCCTCAAAGCCGAAGGTCTCACCGGCGCGAAAGTCTATTACGACTGCCAGATGTTTGCGCCCGAACGCCTCTGCATCGAATGTATCGAAGGCGCGGACGAATATGGGGCCGACGTCGCCAATTACGCCGAAGTCACGGACTTCATCAAAGACGGCGCGCGCATGACCGGCGTTGCCGGCAAAGACCGGCTGACCGGCGAGATGCATGTCATCAAAGGCAAAGTCACAATCAATGCGGCAGGCCCTTGGGCCGCCGACCTGATGAAGATCGGCGAAGGCGGCAAGGCCTCGCGCGGCCTCATCCGCTCCAAAGGCATCCACATCATCACGCGCGAACTGTCCGGCAAAAACGCACTCGCCATTCAGTCCGACATCGGCGGACATTTCTTTGTCATCCCCTGGCGCGGCCACACGATCATCGGCACAACGGATGCCGTCTTCAAAGACGAACCCGACCGCGTCGGTGTCACCGAGGACGATATCCGCGATTTCCTTTCCGTCATCAATCACGGACTGCCGGGCCTGCATTTGAAGCGCGAAGACGTGCTGCACTTCTATGTCGGCATCCGCCCCTTGATCGACAATGAGCCGGACGCGACGGGGCCCAAAGACAGTTACAAGGCAAGCCGCGAAGCCGAAGTCTGCGATCACAAACGCTTAAGCGGCATCGACGGCTTCATCTCAGCCCTCGGCGGCAAATGGACCACCTCGCGCCATCTGGCTGAACTGATCGTCGATATGGCCACTCAAAAGCTCGGTCGTAAAATCAAATGCGAAACCCATTGCACGCCCGTCTATGGCGGCGAAATCGGTCGGCTCAAAAGCTTCATCGCCCGCGCAAAATTTCAGCACAACCATCTCGCAGAAGATGTGGTTGAAAACCTCGTCAATTTCTACGGCAGCCGCATCGACGAGGTGTTGGCGACCGCCGACGAAAATCAGGGCGAGCGCGCAGACTTGCTGCGCCGCCTGATGCCCGAAAGCCCCGTCCTCGGCGTGCAGATCGTCCACGCCATCCGCCACGAAATGGCGCAGCACATGGACGACATCGTCTTCCGCCGCACCGGCCTCGGCACCCTCGGCCACCCCGGCGTCGACATGCTGAACCGCATCGCCGAACTCATGGCCCGCGAGCTCGGCTGGGATGACACACGCATGGCAACCGAACTTGCCGCCACCAACCGCTTGTTTGAAACCCAGCCACGCCAGATCGAAGGCGATATGCAGGGCGCAAGCATGGCCGAGGCATCGCGCTGATGAGCCAAACTCCACCGACCCTCACACCTCACGTCGCCGCCATCGTCAATCCGCGCTCGGGCGGCGGGCGCACAGGCCGCGGCTGGCGGCTCATCAATGACGCGCTCGAAGCCGAGCTTGGCCCCGTGCGCGCGCAATTCACTACCTCGACCTCAACGCCGCATTATCTCCCCGCCGCCGAGCTCACGCGCAACGCCCTGAAATCCGGCGCGCAACTCGTCATTGCGGTCGGTGGCGACGGCACCATCAACGAAGTCGTGAACGGCTTTTTTGAAAACGGCACAGCGATCAACCCTGATGCCCATCTCGCCATTCTCAACACCGGCACCGGCGGCGACTTCCGCAAGACGTTTGACATGCCCGCCGAACTTGAAGGCTGCGTCAAACGCATCGGCGCAGGCACAACACGGCAGATCGATCTGGGCCGCCTCACATTCGTCAGCGAAGACGGCGGCGCAGGCACACGCTATTTCAACAATATCGCCAGCTTCGGTCTCTCGGGCGACGTAGTGCGCGCCGTCAACCGCGCGTCATTTTCAAAACTCTTCGGCGGTGCCTTCGCCTTCCTCTGGGCAACGCTTGCCACCGCCTGGCGCTACAAGCCCCATGCCGTGCGGCTCCAGAGCGATACGGGCTTCGATGACACGCTGAATGTCGGCATGTGTGCGGTTGCCAATGGCCGCTTCTTCGGTGGCGGCATGATGATCGCGCCCGATGCCGAACCCGACGACGGCATTTTCGATGTGGTCATCATGCGCGACACGAAATTCTCAGACATGCTGACAGGCTCCGGCGCGTTGCGCGACGGCACACATCTGCAAAATCCCAAAGTGCTGCACTTTCAGGCCCGCACCCTCACAGCGACGCCTGTCGGCGCGGCGCATGTTCGCCTCGACGTGGACGGCGAAGCGCCCGGTCGCCTGCCCGCCCGTTTTGAAATCCTCCCCGCCGCCATTACGCTGCGCTGCTAGACCCTAAAAACAAGAGGCCAAAGCCCATGACCATCGAACGTAAATCACTCCGCTGGAACGGCTGGGGTCCCGTCAATCAGCCGGTTATGTTGCCCGACAACGCACCGCAATGGACATGGATGGCCGAGGCTCTGGGCATGACGAGCCTGCCCGCCACCAAGGCAAAACCGCTCGATGAAATCACCATGGCCCCGAGCCGTCTGAACGACGATCTCGTCTCGCGCCTCAGCGCCATTGTCGGCGGCAGCCAAGTCATGCTCGACAATTACGAGCGCGCCTTCCATGCCCGCGGCAAGTCCTATCACGATCTCCTTTATGTGCGCGCCGGCAAGCTCGACATGGCCCCCGACGCCGTTGTCTATCCGCGCAGCGCTGACGAAGTGCTCGCCCTCGTCAAACTCGCCAGCGACGAAGACATCACATTGATCCCCTTCGGTGGCGGTTCCTCCGTTGTAGGCGGCACCAATGCCATGGCGAAGTCACTGGGCGGCGTCGTCATCACGCTCGACACCACGCTGATGACCCGCATCATCCAGATCGACAAGATCGCCATGACCGCCACCATCGAAGCCGGCATCTATGGTCCCGCGCTTGAAGAGGCCCTGCAAAAGCACGGCGTCACACTCGCGCATTACCCGCAAAGTTTTCAGTTCTCAACGCTCGGTGGCTGGATCGCCGCACGCGGCGCAGGCCAGCAATCCAACCGCTATGGCAAAGCCGAAAAGTGGCTCGTATCAGCAAAGCTCGCCACGCCCAAAGGCATGTGGACGACAGAGAGCACACCGGCCTCTGCCGCCGGTCCCAATCTCAATCAACTGGTGGCAGGGTCCGAAGGCACGCTCGGTGTCATCTGCGAAGCCACCGTCAAAATTCACGACATCCCCGCGCGCAAAGATTATCGCGGCTATCTCTTCAAAGATTTCAAATCCGGTGTCGAAGCCGCCCGCCGCATCAACCACGCTGAAATTCCCGTCGCCATGGTGCGTCTGTCCGATGCACCGGAAACTTTTTTCTTTCAGGCCTTTTCGTCGTCAAGTGCGCAGACCAGCCTCAAATCAAGGCTTCAACGCGCTTACCTGCGCTTCCGTGGCTTCGGCGACGCGCCCTGCCTCATGCTCATCGGCCACGAAGGCGACGATGACACGGTCGCCTGGGCGCAATCGCGCACGCAGGCCATCGCCACCGGCCTCGGCGCGATGAAGCTCGGCACCAGCGCAGGCGAGCGCTGGTATCACGGCCGCTTCGGCTCGCCCTATTCACGCGACCCGATGATGGACCACGGCATCGGCATCGACACGCTGGAAACGTCCACCCGCTGGTCAAACATCGAAAATCTCCGCGACAAGACCGTCGCCGCCATCGAAGGCGCGATTGCGGCCAACACACCGACGCAAAACGGGAAAGGCATCGTCATGTGCCATGTCAGCCATTCCTATCCCGATGGCGCGAGCCTCTATTTCACATTTGTCTTTCCCCGCCAGCTCGACCGCGAAACGGAGCAATGGCAAGCCATCAAACGCGCCGCCTCCGATGTTCTCTTGGAAAACAAAGGCACCATCAGCCACCACCACGGCGTCGGCGTCGATCACACACCCTGGCTGCGCGAGGAAAAAGGCGAGATCGGTTTTCAGCTATTGAAAAAGATCAAAGCCGAGATGGACCCCAATGGCGTGATGAATCCGGGGAAATTGCTGGGGTGATACTCACTTCACCACGCACAACAATCCGTCATGCCCCGATCAAGTCGGGCCATGACGGAGTAGCTGGAGCGCGTGGTCGGGAATCCTACTCCCCGTCCACGATCTTCCTGAGTTCCGCCTTCGCAATCTTCTCCAAAGTCGAACGCGGCAACTCGCCCACAATCCGCACATCGCGCGGCACTTTGAAATCGGCAAGTCCCTTGCGGCACGCCGCCATCACCTGATCTTTCAGATCAGCAGGCGCCGCCGCCTCGCCGCCCGGCACCAGCAGAAACACAACCGGCACTTCGTCCAGCATCTTGTCCTTGCGCGCGACCACCGCACATTCCTGAATGCCCGGCACCATCATCACAACGCGTTCGATCTCGGACGCGGCCACATTCTCGCCGCCGACTTTCAGCATGTCCTTGTCGCGGTCGGCAAAACGGATATAGCCATCTTCCAACAATTGCACGCGGTCGCCGGTGATGAAGAAGCCGTTATCGTCATAGCTCTCTTCAGTCGCCTTGGGATTGTTCAGATACTCTTTGAACAGCGACAGACCCGGAATACCGCGAATGAGCAGACCGCCCACCTCGCCCACCTTTGTCGGCGTACCATCATCATCGACGATCGCGATTTCATAAACCGCCGCCGGCTTGCCGATCGACATCGGCGGCGCGGGCATATGGGCGTCGGAAACAATCCCGTGCGTGATCGTCTCCGTCATGCCCCACCAGCCGATGGTGCGTACACGGAAATGTGCGTCCGTTGGCAGTGACGCCACGCCATTGCCCCAGAGCCGGTATTGATGTGCCGCAGGCACGGGATGTTCAGCAAGCGCCCGCAAACAGAAAGGCACCATCGACGTCCATGTGCAGCGATGTTTCAGCGACACGGACCAGAAGCGCGATGCCGAGAACCGCGGCTGCACAACAAGCGTGCCACCCGCCCAAAGCGTCGAGAGCACGGAATAAGACTGCGCATTGGTATGGAACAAGGGCAGATAGCACAGATGCACATCGTCAGCGGTGAGCGTCTCATGTGCCGCGCACATCTTGCCGCCCCAAAGCGCATTGGCATGGGTCCAGACAACGCCCTTGGGCCGCGATGTCGTGCCCGACGTGTATTGCACACCAATATTGAGATCAGGGTCAGGCACGCGCAAAGGCGCATCTTTCGCGTCTCCGTAAAGCGCCGCAAAAGGTTCCGCCCCTTTAGGCAAAGCATCTGTCGCCGCCGCGCCATTATCGGTTGCTGTCACTGAGAGCCATTTGATCTTCGTGCAGCTTGCCTGAACAAGTGCCGCCAATTTCGGCTGTGTGATCGCACCGACAACCTCCGCGTGATCGGAAAAATACGTCAGCTCATCAGCCACCGACCGTGCATTGGTGGTGACGGCCACGGCACCAAGCCGCGCGCAGGCATACCAGGCGATGATCGTCTCAGGACAATTATCAAGATGGATCAGCACGCGCTCGCCAAGCTTCACGCCGCGTGCTTTGAGACCGGCGGCAACACGTGCCGTCGCCTCTTCAAAGCCCGCATAGGTCCATGTCTCGCTGTCGCCCTCGAAAGGCTCCCAGATCATGAAAGGATGATCGCCCCGCGTCGTCGCATGGGTATGGAGCAAATGCGGAATGTCGAATGTAGAAAACGGATGGACGGCGGGATTGACGAGCGCGGGTCTCATGCCAGCGCCTCTTTCAGCGCCTTCGCCGCCGCCTTCACTGCATCGCGCGCCACATCAAAGGCCGCCTGCAAATTGAAGAACCCGTGGATCATGCCGTCGTAATTCACATGCACAGTGTCAACACCCGCCGCCTTCATAGCTTCGGCATAGGCGCGTCCCTCGTCGCGCAACGGGTCAAAGCCTGCGGTGATGACATAGGCTTGCGGTAATCCGGCGAGCGACGTGGCTTTGAGCGGCGCAATGCGCGGATCATTGCGGTCGGCCCCTTTCAGATAATGATCGAAGAACCAGATCATCCCGTCACGTTCGAGAAAATATCCGCTCGCATTCTCTTTGTAAGAGCCTGTATTCACGTCCGTGTCGGTGACGGGATAGATGAGCAACTGGAATGCGATTTGCGGCCCTTTTTCCGCTTTCGCAACCTGCGCCACAACAGCAGCAAGATTACCGCCCGCGCTGTCGCCTGCCACCGCGATGCGCGTGACGTCCATGCCGAGTGCGCCACCGTTTTCTTCAACCCATTTCACAGCGGCATAGCAATCATCAACCGCCGCCGGAAAAACATGTTCGGGCGCGAGGCGATAATCAACCGCAACCACCATCACACCGGCTTCATTGGCCAGCGTCCGGCACAGCGCGTCATGGGTTTCCAGATCACCGATCACCCAGCCGCCGCCGTGGAAAAAAACCAGCACCGGCAGCGCACCGCTGCCGCCCGCGACCGGCGTGTAAATGCGCAAAGGCAAATCGCCGCCCGGACCTTCGATCACACGATCCTCGACCTTGCCGATCGGCACACCCTGCAGGTCCAGCGTCGCCGCAATGCCGCGATACATTTCGCGGCCTTCCTTCACCGGCAAATCGATAATGCGCGGGGCAGGGTTCGCCGCCATGCCGTCGAGCAATGCCTTCACTTGCGGATCTAGTGCCATCGTCGCTGTCTCCCTCAAAATTTCTTTTTGCTTGAGTCAAAGTTTTAAAGGGGCGGCGTTACCAACGCAAAGCCGCAAATAGCAAAACCCCGCCGGAGGGTCATCCGGCGGGGCAATAGCTGCAACAAGTGACGTTGCGTCAGTCTGATAATTTAGTGCAGAGCGTGCCCTGCCATGCTGCGACGGCCTTCGACCATGTCGAGCACCACACAGCGAAGCGAACGCCAGGCGTCGGCGCGCAAATCTTCGCCGATCATTTCCAGTTCGCTCACAGCCGTATCGGCATATTGGATCGCTTTGCGGCCATGTGTATCAACCATGTAAGCGGCAAGCAGATTGAGTTCGTTCTCGGTCATCATGTGCGATGAAGTCTCCGGCCAGAATGGGTCTGACCGAAGCATCGCAATCACCGTGCCAGCGCCGAAAACAAGGATGAAACCCATAATATCAACGACTTAGCCCTCCCCCCGCGTAGATCACGCCCGCAGAGCGGCAAAGCTTGCCCGATGCCGGGAAATCCTTACCGAGTAGTTTCCGCCGTCACACGCCCACTCACCACGGTTCATTATGCGTGCGCACATCAACCTCGAAACTCCATGCCGCGCGCTTCTGCCCGTGCAGCATCATGTAAATCTCCGCAATCCCGCCAATGTCGATGAGCCGCCCCTCTTTGCCGCGTGCGGCTGCATATTCCGGCACAAGCGTTTTGAGCTTCTCACCTTCAATGCCGCCATCAATCACCACATGACCGACGTGGATACCTTTCGGTCCCAACTCCTTCGCCGCACTTTGCGCGAGATTGCGCAGCGCGCCTTTGGCCGACGAGAAAGCCGCAAAGCCTGCCCGCCCGCGCATGCTCGATGACGCGCCGGTGAAAAGCAGCGAGCCTTCGCTTCGCGGCAGCATGTGCACCGCCGCCTCGCGTGCAAAAAGAAACGCGCCATAAGCACAGACGCGCCAGCACTTTTCGAAATAATCCGCCGTCATGCCTTCAATGCCGCCCGGCATATTATTGCCCGCATTGTAGATGGCGAGCGCCACCGGCCCTGTCGCTTCCGCCGTTTGAAAAAGCGCGATGACGGAAGCCTCATCCGTCGCATCGCATTCAACAGGGCTCGCCTGCCCGCCCTTGGCGCCGATGGCGTCGGCAACAGACGCGACCTTGGCCAGCGTTCGCCCCGCGACGATCACATGCAGTCCCGACGCCGCCGCCAGCCCCGACAGATGAGCACCGAGCCCGTCATGCGGACCCACACCCAATATGATTGCGGTTTTGATACTCATGCCTCAGCCCTCCTGTGATGATGACAGAGAGCATATGGGTAGGTTCCAAAAAAGAACCAACTATTTTTAGCGCCTCAGCCGGAAAATCCGCCACTGGCCAGAAAATCAAGCTCCTGAGGCGTCGAAACGCGCCCCAGCACTTCGTTCCGGTGCGGAAACCGCCCGAACCGCTTGATGATATCGGCGTGTTCCTGCGCCGACTTCGTCACCTCCGGCTGCCCGAGACCGACAAAGAGAGGCAACCCCTCCTCATGGTCGGCCAGACGTTCCGAATGCATCAACGGCATATAGATCCAGTTGCGCACCGTCACCGGCAATTCGACGTCAAAGCGCCGCTTCATCGCCTCGCGCATGACCTCACGCGCTTGGGCGTCCTGCGCCCAGGCGCGGTGGTCGTGGCGATAAAGATTGCGCGGGAACTGATCGAGCACGATGACCAACGCCAGCACGCCTTCCGGCACATTCAGCCAACCGTCGAGCCTGCCGGCAATCGCGTCCTCCAGCGTCGCGCCGAAGCGCCGCCGGATATCATCATCAAATGCGTCCGATTTTTTCCACCACTTCTCCCATCCGGCAGCAAACCAGAAATCGAGGACATCGCGGGGCCGCACGTTATTCATAGGCTCAAACCACAATCACATCGGCAGGTGCGGTGTCTTCATAAAGACGCGCCACCAGATGCGCGCGGCGTTCCAGCGTCGCACGTTGATTGACATAACCCTTGTCGGTCATTTCATGCCCGTCAATCGACGGCGGCTCGGTCATCAATATAACCCGCGCAATACGTGTCGATGAACCGCCGCCACCCTTATTATGCGCCGCCAAATGCTCGCGCAGATGCGCGACGACTTTCGGATGCCCGACAATTTCGTCAGGCGTCGCCGTTTCCGGCAACCCGGCAATGGCGCGCGCCCCTGCAATATTCGGCCAGGCGAGCAAAGCGATGAACGGCTTGTCCAATCCGCAGACAACGGCGTCCGCCAATAGCGGTGAACAGGCGGCCACGACTTCCGCGCGCAGCGTGCCTGTCGAAACCCAAGTGCCCGACGAAAGCTTGAAATCTTCCGTCACGCGCCCGTCGAACACGAGCCCTTCTTCGGGCTTGTCCGGATCAAGGAATTTTGCAGCATCGCCCAGCGAATAATAACCTTCCTCGTCGAAAGCTTCGGCTGTCTTCTTCGGATCATTGAGATAGCCCGGCGTCACCGTCGGCCCTTTGACGCGCACTTCGAGCTTCGTGCCATTCGGCACCAGCTTCAGCGTGATGCCCGGCAGCGGCAAGCCGATGAGGCCCACGCGTTCGGTGATCCAATGCACCACCGTAATGCCCTGCGTCTCCGTCGCACCATACATGGTGGTCAGCGGAATCCGATGCCCCGTCTCGGCAATAGCGAGCGCCTGCATCCGGTCATAAATGTCGCTCGACAATGTCGCGCCGCCATAAGCCATATATTCAAGCTTAGCGAAAAAGCAGCGCCGCAACTCCGGGTCTTTTTCCATCGCTTCGGCGAGCATAGCGAAAGCAACAGGCGCCGAGCCGAAAACGCGCGGGGAAACATCATAAAGATTCTTAATCGTTTCGCCGAACAGCGCAGGCACCGGCTTGCCATTGTCCAGATGCACCGTGCCGCCTGAATTAATATTGCCGTTGAAAGCAATATTGCCCGCCGAGATGTGGTTCCACGGCATCCAGTCGAGGCTTTCGGGGACATCGTCAGGGTCAGCTGCTTCCGTACGCAGCGCTTCTTGGGCCGCCACCAACGACATCATCATACGATGTGTCTGCAACACACCCTTGGGCATTCCTGTTGAACCTGATGTGAAAAGATATTTCGCCACCGTGTCATGTGTGATCGTGTCCATCACGCGCGCCACATCTGCGCTCACCGGCGTCTGGATGAGGTCGGCATATGCAATCGTCTTGCGTCCGGGCACGTCGCCCTCAAGCGTCACCACTTCCACATCATCCGGCATCACAGTCGTGATCGCGCGGGCAAACACCGTCGCCTTATCAGCAAACACCATCTTCGGTTTTGTCAGCGCCACGACATGACGCAGCTTGGCAAAATCTTCGCTCATCACCGAATAAGGAACTGAGACAGG
Organism: Parvibaculum sp.; assembly: GCA_030649335.1. Lineage (GTDB taxonomy): Bacteria > Pseudomonadota > Alphaproteobacteria > Parvibaculales > Parvibaculaceae > Parvibaculum. The sequence goes on from JAUSLL010000032.1 coordinate 16,156, forward strand.
CGCAACCGGCACCGCCGCCTTCATCGCGCCAAGCATCATCACACCATGCGCAATGGAATTGCTCGACAGGATCATCAAGGGCGTCGTCTGATCGAGGCCGCGTGCAATAAGCGCAGACGCCACGGCATTTGCTGCGCGATTGGCTTCACCATAGGTGATGTAGGACCACGCGCCTGCCGCATCGCGCTCACCAATAAAATTCCGCGCCGGATGCAGTGCCGCTTTTTCTTCCAGCAAATGCACGGTCGAGCGATGCATCTCGCCCAGCGGATAATCGGACGCCACATAGACCGTGCCATCATCCTTCTTCGTTACAGTGATCTTTGCTGGCTTCTGCTTCAGCACCTTGAAGGGTGGCAGGCTCGGTGTTTCAACAGCGCGGCTCATAGTCTCTCTCCCAAAAACAAATGTCATCCCGGGACAAGCCCGGGATGACACCCGAAAACAAATTCAGCTCAGTTGACCATCCGTTCGCGGCCCGCCCAGAAAGGCGCACGCAATTCACGGCGTAAAATCTTTCCCGACGGGTTGCGCGGCAAGGCTTCCACAAAATCAACGGCCTTGGGCACTTTGAAACCGGCAATGCGCGTCTTGGCAAAGGCAATGATCTCTTCGGCCGTTGCGCTCACACCGGGCTTCAGCACCACGCAAGCGCGCACCGCTTCGCCCCAGCGTTCATCCGGCACACCGATCACGGCAGCGTCAGCCACCGCAGGGTGACCGAACAACGCGTTCTCAACTTCGGCGGGATAAACATTTTCGCCACCCGACACGATCATGTCTTTCACACGGTCATGGATATAGACGTACCCGTCCGCATCGAAATAGCCCGCATCACCGGAAGCAAACCAGCCATCCGCGTTGATCGATTCTTTCGTGGCTTCCGCCTTGTTCCAATAGGCCTTCATCAGCGTCGGGCCTTTGATCTGGATTTCACCGACATCGCCCTGCGCCACCACTTTGCCATTCTCGTCCACGATGCGGATTTCCATACCCGGATTGGCAATGCCGCAAGAGCGCAGCTTGCCGAGCTTGGGATCATGCGCATGCGGCGGCAAATGCGTCGCCGAGCCTGTGGTTTCCGTCAGCCCGTAAAGCTGAATGAAATCGCAACCGAACGTGTCCTGCGCCTGACGCAGCACATCTTCGGCAATAGGTGACGCGCCATAGAGAATTTGCCTGATCGATTTCACATTCGTCGTCTTGATCGCAGGCTGCTGCATCAGGAACAAAATGACGGCAGGCACCATGAAGGCGATGTTGATTTTTTCTTTTTCAATCAGCGACAGGATCAGCGCCGGATCGACATCCTTGAGAATGATGTTCTTCGTGCCATGCACATTGCCGATCACGCCGATATTGACGCCCGCGACATGAAAGAGCGGCATGCAGACAAGATTAACTTCGCCCAGACCCCAGTCCGCCCAGCCTGAATCTTCGCTGCCTTCCAATATGCCGATATAATTGCGATTGGTCAGCTGCACACCCTTGGGGTGGCCCGTCGTACCGCTCGTATAAAGCTGGATCACATCATCATCGAGCTCGGCCTTCAGCATCGGGTCTTTGGCTTCAAAGCCCGCACGCCAATCATCAAACGATGTCCATGAGGCATGCCCGCCGTCGAGCGCGATCACGCGTTTGACGCTGGGGCATTCGGCCAGCACGCTTTCGACAATGGCGTAAAATTCCGCACCGACAAAAAGCATCTCGGTTTTGGCGTCATTGAGCACATAGGCAACTTCTGGCGGTGCCAGCCGCCAATTGACGCCGACGACCACCGACTTCGATTTAAACGCCCCGTAGAGCATTTCGAAATAGCGGTCAGAACCCTTGCCGATAAAGCCGATCCGCGCGTCAGGCTTCAGCCCTTCCGCAATCAGCCCTTGCGCCACCTGATCGGCGCGGGCATTCAGCTCGGCGTAAGTCGTGGAGCGGCCTTCGAACACCTGCGCCACGGCACTGCCGTTGGTCTTCGCGTGATAGCGCGTGATATCGGCCACAGATTTAATGTGCTCGCGTGCGAACATGCGTTCCCTCCCCCGGGGTATGGATGCGTGGCGGTCCGCAGACGTTTTCCGTCTCTTTTTCAGACCCTGCCTTCTCCTCAAAGGGGGAGTGTAGCCACGATTTGAGCGGGGGCAAGGCTCGACAGGACCCGCGCCGCCGTTAGACTGTCGCCAACAAGAAAACGCTCCGTCAACCGGCAGCGACAACATCAAAGGGGAGACATAATTATGGCCCGCATACCTTATTTTGATCCGGCCAATGCCACTGGCCGTGCCGCAGAAGCTTACAAGAAGCTGCCCCCGCTCAACATTTTCCGCATGCTCGGCCATTCCGGCGACATGCTCGATGCCTTTACGAAATTCGGCAACGCCATCCTCATCCACTCGGACCTCGACCCCATTTTGCGCGAAATCGCCATCGTCCGCGTCGGCGTCCTCAAGGGCGGCAAGTATGAAGTCCACCAGCACGAGCGCATCTCGCGCCAGCTCGGCATGTCGGAAGACAAGATCAAGGCGATCCACGAAGGCCCCAATGCCGCCGCCTTCAACGAGCTTGAAAAAATGGTCATGGCCATCACCGACGATATCGTCGCCAACACGCGCGCGTCGGACGCCACCTTCAATCCGCTATCGGCGAAACTGCCCCCCAAGCAAATGCAGGAACTTGTCATCGCCATCGGCTTCTACACAGCCGTCTGCTATTTCCTCGAAACCTTCGACGTGGACATCGAGGAAAAAGGCAAAGAGCCGACCGTCGATCTCTCCGGCAAAAAGGCCTGATCCGATGGCGCGCCTTCCCTATCCCACGCCAGAAGACCTCACACCGGCCAACCGCGCTCTGCTTGAAGGTCTGCCGCAGCTCAACATTTTCAAAATGCTGGCAGGCAGCGGCCCGTCTTTCGCGCCCTTCATGGCGCTCATCAATGCCTATCTCAACGAAGGCCTGCTGAACGCCGAATTGCGCGAGTTGGTCATCCTCCGCGTCGGCCACCTCTGCGGCTCGGCCTACGAATTGCACCAGCATGTGCGCGTCTCACGCGTGCTGGGCCTGAGCGAGCCGCGCATTGCGGCGACCTCGGGCGTTTTGCCCTCGTCACATTTCTCAGAGGCAGAAAACGCCTGCCTCGCGCTCGCCGATGATCTGACCGCCAACGTCAAAGGCAAATCTGCCCTTGTTGATGCGGTGCGCAAACATCTGGGTGACGCAGGCACGCAGGAACTCATCATCATCATCGGCGTCTATCTTCTCGTCTGCCGCTTCCTCGAAACGCTGGAAATCGAAATCGAAGACACCGACATCGCCGGCAGCGGCCTTGAAGAAATCAAATGGAGCATGGGCACCAATGTCTGAAGCAGAAGCCAAGCCGGAAAAATACGTGCGGCCCTTGCCGCCTGAATCGCGCGGCAATGCACCGGGCCGCAACCGTCTCAAGGGTCGGAAAATTCTCGTCGTCGGCGGTGGCCAGCGTGTGCTCGATGCCGCGACCGATCCCGTCGGCAATGGCCGAGCCATGTCGCTTCTTTTTGCCCGCGAAGGCGCATCCGTCATTGTCGCAGACATGAACCTTGCATCTGCCGAAGAAACAGCGACAAAAATCACCAATGACGGCGGCAAGGCGCAAGCCATCGAGGCCGATATTTCAAAGCCCGAAGACATTGCCCGCATGGTCGCGGACGCTCACGCGAAACTCAGCGGTCTCGACGGTCTCGTTCTCAATGTCGGCATCGGCGTCGGCCCTCTGGGGCTTGCAGGTGCCAATGCAGATGATTGGGACAAGGCACTCGCGGTCAATCTGCGCGGCCCCATGCTCACCTGCAAAGAAGCCCTGCCGCTGCTTGACGATGGGTCTTCGATCATTTTCATCTCCTCCATCGCCGGTCTCGTCGCTGGTTCGCGCCTGCCCTCATACGACGCATCCAAAGCCGCCCTCGGCGGCCTCATGCGTCACGTCGCCATGGAAGGCGCACGCCGCGGCATCCGCGCCAATATCGTCGCACCGGGCCTCGTCGATACACCGCTCGGGCGTCTCGCCACCCAAGGCCGCCCTTCGCGTGGCCGCTCGCCCACTCCTTTCGGGCGGCAAGCGACAGGTTGGGAAGTCGCCTACGCCGCGCTCTTTTTCATGTCGGATGAAGCTGTTTACGTAAACGCGCAAACACTCGCCGTTGATTGCGGCATGACCGGCATTTCATAAATTCACAACCTCGGGGAGGAAATCATGTCACTGGGCTTGAGCAAATATCAATACACCAAAGGCCTCCACGATCTCGGCAATGGCGGCTACGCATGGTTGCAGCCCGACGGCGGCTGGGGCTGGTCCAATGCGGGCCTCATCGTGGATCGCGGCGAAAGCCTCCTCGTTGACACTCTGTTCGATGTGCCGCTGACACGCGACATGCTGGCCGCCATGCGCAAGGCCGAACCCGTCGCTGCCGCCAAAATCAAGACGCTCGTCAACACACATCACAACGGCGACCATTGCTACGGCAACGAATGCTGCGAAGGTGCCGAAATCATCGCGCATAAGCTCGCCAAAGAAGCCATGACGCACGAAGGGCCGGAGCTTCTGGTGGGCTTCCTCAAAGCCGCGCCCGATCTCGGCGATGTCGGCACCTTCCTCACCAAATGTTTCGGCGCGTTTGATTTCGCAGGCGTCACCCAGACGCTCCCCACCACCACGTTCGAAACCGAGATCACACGTCAGGTTGGCGACAAAACCGTCCATATCATGCATGTCGGTCCCGCCCACACACCGGGCGACGCGCTCGTCTATGTGCCTGCCGACAAAACCGTCTTCACCGGCGACATTCTCTTCATCGAAGGCCATCCCATCATGTGGGAAGGCCCGATTGCCAATTGGGTCGACGCCTGCAACCGCATCATCGCCATGGATGTCGAAACCGTCGTGCCGGGCCACGGCCCCATCACCGACAAAAAAGGCGTCGCCGCCATGCGCGACTATCTCATCTACACCGAAAAAGAAGCGCGCAAACGCTATGACGCAGGCCTCAACGCCTTCGACGCAGCCTGCGATATCGACATGTCGGACTATGACAACTGGGGCGATGGCGAGCGCGTCGTGATCAACGTGGCCACCCTCTACAAAGAATTCTCCGGCGACAAAACCCCCAACGAAGCCGCCGCCCTCTTCGGCCAGATGGCCGCGCTGGCCAAAAAACGCGGTCGCCTCTGAGCCTGTCCGGCATCACGGGAACCTTTTGGTTGCGCGCTTCGTCCTGATGGAGCGAGCATAAGCCACAAAGGGGCGACCCATGAGCCTGAGCAAAGAAGAACCCGCGCCGGTTGCTGCATCAACACAGACAGCAGAAGACGCGCAACTCGTCGAGGCGCTCCACGCCGGTGCGCCGCGAGCTTTCGAGCGCATCATGCGCCGATACAATCAGCGCCTCTTCCGTGTCGCGCGCTCCATCCTGCGCAACGAGACGGAGGCCGAAGACGCGGTGCAGGAGGCTTGGCTGCGCGCCTTCACCCACATGGACAGATTGCAGGACGCCAACCGCCTCGGCGGCTGGCTCTCGCGCATCGCCGCCAATGAGGCACTCGACCGGCTACGCCGGCGCGGCCCCCCGCTCCCTGACAATGCCGATCAGTTGAGCGAACGTCACGCGGCGCCGGGCAGCATCCCCTCGCTCCCGACACCCGACGCCGAAGAACGCCGCCGCGAGGCGCGCGCCTTCATCGAAGAAGCCGTTGACCGTCTGCCGGAAAATTTCCGCACCGTCTTTGTCCTGCGTGCCATCGAAGAACTGACCATTGAAGAAACCGCACAAATTCTCGCCATCCCGCGCGACACGGTGAAAACACGACTCCACCGCGCCAACAAGCTACTGCGTGAAGACCTCAAGGGCGTGCTCGAAGCAACGCTCCCCGATGTCTTCGGCTTCGATGGCGCGCGATGCGACCGCATCGTCGCCCGCGTGCTTGGCGCTCTGCACAAAGCAAGTGGTCGTCTGCCGCCACCACCACCCACCTAGTCACTGCGCACCATCATCTCTCGTCACCCGTCCGGTCACCGGCAAGCGATAAGTCTCGCCTCGGCGGCGGCTGGCAAAATCTTGAGGAAGAACCAAATGAAAACCGAACAAAAAATCGTTGCACCGAGCCGTCGCTCCTTCATCATCAAAACCGGCGGCGCAACGCTTTCCGCCGCCGCCGTCGCCATGCTCGCTGGCGGCGGCACCCTCATCAGCGCATCAGCCGCATATGCTGATGCGGCCACCGACATCGGCATTCTCAACACCGCGCTGGGTGCGGAACTGCAAGCCATTGCCGCCTATCAGCTCGGCGCCGAAAGCGGCCTCCTGAAACCCGATGTCAAATCCCTCGCCATCACCTTTCAGGGCCATCATAAGGAACATGCTGACGTTTTACGCAGCACTGTGAAAAAACTCGGCGGCACCGCTGTCGAAGCCCTCAAAGATTATGGCTTCCCCGTCGTAACCCTGAAATCCCAAACCGACGTGTTGCAATTTGCAGCCGGTCTGGAGAAGGGCGCGATCAGCGCCTATCTCGGCGCTGTGCCGCAATTTGAAAACCGTGATCTGGCAAAAGCCGCCGCCAGCATTCTCGGTGACGAAGCGATGCACTGGGCAGTATTGCGTTCCGCGCTCGGCGAAGTGCCGGTGCCTTCCGCCTTCATGGAATAGCCCCACCAACAGGCGGCGGGGTCTCTCGTCCCCGCCGCCCCGCCGGAGACCGCCCATGCAGAACCGTATTCTAACGCTCGCCTTTGCGCTCGCTCTCATGCCGCCCATATCCGCCGGCGCCAACGCGACTGGAGACGCCGCACACGGCAAGTCGCTCTACCGCCAATGCCGCGCCTGCCACTTGCCCGCACAAAACAGTGTTGGCCCCAAACATTGCGGTGTCGTCGGGCGCGTCGCCGCCTCAGTGCCCGATTACAATTATTCGCCCGCCATGAAAAAAAGCGGCATCACATGGACGCCGGACGAGCTTGATCGCTTCCTCGATCACCCGTCCGCCACCGTGCCCGGCAATTACATGCCCTTCGCAGGCATGCATGACCCGCAAGACCGCGCTGATCTCATCACTTACCTTGCGTCACTCCTTTGTCCGTGATGCAGGGTTGGACTTGTGCCATTCAAAGAGCAATGATCCCCGCAAAGAAATCAGGACGGGGAGGTCCCATTGGTCACGCTCTACGAACATCCGCTTTCGCCTTACGCGCAAAAAGTCAAAATCGCGCTGCGCGAGAAATCCATTGCCTTTGATCTGAAAATGCCCGACGCCATCGGCTCGGGCCAGTCGGGCGGCGATTTCATGGACGCCAATCCGCGCGGCGAAGTCCCCGCCCTCATCGACGGTGATGTCGCGATTTTCGACAGCACCATCATCCTTGAATATATCGAGGACAAATGGCCCGCGACGCCCATGCTGCCTGCCGCGCCCGCCGCCCGCGCCCATGCCCGCATGATCGAGGAAGTCTGCGACACGCATTATGAAGCGATCAATTGGGGCTTGAGCGAGCTCACTTACTTTCGCCGCGCCGAAGGTCCGCTCGGCGAAAAGCTGCGCGAAAAGGCCACCGACCAGATCGAAATGCTCCACGACTGGCTGACGCGTCAACTCGGCACCGCCGACTGGTTCAACGGCGCAAGCTTCGGCTGGGCCGATCTCTCGGTCCTGCCTTACATCGCAGGCTCATCCGGCTTCGGCATCGCCCCTGACGCGAATACGCCGCTCGGCAAATGGTTTGCCCGCGCCCGCGCCCGCGACAGCGTCGCCAAAACGCTGGCCGAAGCAGGCAATGCCGCCAGCGCCATGGAAACCGTCTCCGACATCGTCAAACAAGGCCTCTTCAAACGCGAATACCGCGATCACCGTCTGGAATGGATGATCCGTTCCGGCGGCATTGATGTTGTCATCGAAGGCCTTGAGAAAAAGAACATCCGCTTCAGCAATGATTTTAAGTAAGAGGTAGCCCCATGCCCGCCAACGCCCACTCCATCATCCTGCATCAATATGACGTGTCGCCTTTCTCGGAAAAAGTGCGCGTCATCTTCGGCATCAAAGGCATCGAATGGTATGCCTGCGACGAGCCGGTCATCATGCCCAAGCCCGAACTCACCGCGCTCACCGGCGGCTACCGCAAAATTCCGGTCATGCAGATCGGCGCTGACATTTATTGCGACACGCAGATCATCATCCGCGAGCTTGAGCGCCGTTACCCCTCGCCGTCCATCTATGTCGGTGCCGACAAAGGTTTCGGCTGGGGCTTGACCGTCTGGACCGACCGCTCGATCTTTCAGGCCGCGGTCGCCATCATCTTCGGCGGCATGGCCGACGGCGACAATGAACTGGCCAACGAAGCCTTCCGTAAAGACCGCGAAGCGCTCACCGGTCGTCCCTTCGACACCAAAGCCATGCAACAGGCCGCCCCCCTCATGGCCGACCAGATCCGCGCCCAGCTTGATTGGGCCGAGCATCAGCTGAGCGGCGGCGACGAATTTCTTCTCGGCGACCGCGCCGGTCTTGCCGACGCGAGCCTTTACTACAACATCGCTTTCATGCGCTGGGTCTATCCCAAGGGCCTCACATTTTTCGATCACATGCCAAGGCTCGCCGCCTGGGAAAAACGCGTCCGCGACCTCGGCCACGGCACGCGCCACGAGATGAGCCGCGCCGAAGCACTCAACATCGCCAAGGCCGCCACCTCGACAGAAGAAGTCCGCGCCGATCCCGCCGAACCCAATAAGCTCAAGCCCGGCATGCGCGTGACTGTCATGGCCGATGATTATGGCCGCGACCCGATCACAGGCGAGCTTGTGTCCTCATCCGCCCAGCACATCGCCATCAAACGCTCGGACGATCGTGTCGGCGAAGTCGTGGTGCATTTCCCGCGCGCCGGCTTTTTCGTCATGCCGTCCTGATCAACGGATAATCCGGAAAATCACGACGCTAAAATTTTTGATCTGCCACCTCTGCCTGCAAGAGCTTTAGGCCTATAATCAGCGCCTATCGCTTTTGCAGGGAGGTTCCGATGACCGTCACCCGCCTTTTGCGCCACGCGAGCATATTGGCTCTCGCTGCCGCCGCCATTCTTGTTTTCAGCGCAACGCATACGCCTGCGGCGGCGCGTTCGCAGGTGAGCCTCGGCGTTGGCTTCGGCTTTCCCGTCTATCCCGGCGTCGGTTACTACAACGACTATGATGACGGCTACGGCTATGGCGGTTATCACCGCCACCACCGGCCCCGTTACCGCAGCTATTACCGGCCCTATTATCCCTATTACCCGCCGCCGGTCGTCTATGCGCCCTCCGTCGTTTACGCCCCGCCCCCTGTGGTCTATGCCCCGCGCGTGGTTTACCGCGAACCCTTGAGCGCCGTCCCGACGTCGGAAATTTACCGCGCTAACAACGGTCAGTATTGCCGCGAGTTCCAGTCCACCGCCCGCATCGACGGCCAGTTGCAAAACACCTATGGCACAGCCTGTCAGGATGCAGGCGGCACATGGCGCGTTGTGAACTAGGAAGAAAAATCAAAGCCGAAAAAGGCGGAGACAACCGCTCCACATTATCTCTGACTTGGTCGCAGGCTCACGATTCGCGACGGAATGAGAGAATTCAGACGTTTACTCTACGGTGACTCGAACGCGCGCCAACGTGAACCAATGATCGGACCGGATATGAAAATCTTCTCGGCAGCCTGCCTTTTGGTCTGCGCATCGGTGACGCCAGCCATGAGCGATACCTCACCGGACAAGCTGCACGAGATAGAACATTTTTTTGAAGATGCCTCGATCGTGTCAGGCCCGACCATTGCGGATTGCACGCTGTCTCGCGGCACCAAAACGCAGTGTTTCTCCATTACCGTAAAGGCCACCCCCAAAGCCTATACGCCCGGCCCATGGTGCCCGACGTCGATCAATGACGACGCCGACAAAGGTGGCATCTGGTTGAACGACAACACGATGAGAAAAGTCGATGGCGCCTTCATCAAAAATCTCGCCATGCTCTATAACGATGACAAGTGGCAATTGTTTAATCCGAGCAGCGGCAAAGTGAATGTCACAGACAGCAAAGCATCCTGCGAGGCCGCGGCCCGCCCCGACGTTGATCCGGCATATAATAATTACTGCGTTCAATGCCTGCCGGAATACATGTCCGACGATGCGACCATGACCTATGTCATTCCGCTGGAACCCCAGAGAACATGGTGGTGGTGGACAAACCGGACGAATGAATCCGGCTCCGGCATCGCCTATAATGGCATAAGGCTGGATGGCCCCGCCCCCGTCGAAGACATCCTTGCAGCCCACACCATCGCCCCCTTTGATCGCTGTGGCGGGCATGTGAACACGCATGTCGGCTATCACTATCATGCCGTGACAGATTGCTTGTCGAACGCCGAAGTAAAATCCGAACACGCCGCCCAAATCGGCATCGCAATGGATGGCTACAAAATATTCAGCCACCTTCTGGCAGATCAATCAGCCCCAACTGATCTGGACAAATGCAACGGGCACGAGACAGCCGGGCAGGGCTATCACTATCACGCAGGCGAAGCAGGATCGAACGCCATTCTGAGATGTCTTCGCGCCGAAGCCGGTTGCGTGTCAGACGATCCCGACCGCATCTGCGACGCTTCCGCCCCGCGCCCGCGCCCGTAACTGAACGCGGCGCAAGGCCGTCATCATGGTGCGCATCTACTCAACAGAAAAGGCGGAGATGAAAATCTCCGCCCTTTTTATTCGACGTCTCGGCTCTGCTTTGAAAGATCAATCGACTTTTCCGCCGCCTTCAACCCAGTCCTTGAACGCCCCTAAATTATAGACATGCTCGTAACCCAGATCTTTTAGCGTCTTGCCGGCCAGCGCCGACCGGCCTCCCGAAGCGCAATAAACAAAGATTGTTTTCTCGCCGACAAAATTCTTGTCATAAGCGGGCGAACTTGGATCAGCTCGAAATTCCAGCATACCGCGGGATATGTTGACGGCACCCGCCACTTTTCCGCTTTGCGCGACTTCAGGAGCGTCGCGAACATCAAGCCATAAAGCATCGGCCCGTTTCGCCATCTCTAGCGCCTCGGCCGCATTAACGCGAGGCACGGCAGCGTTTGCCTGTTCCATTAGTGATTTAACAGATGTTGTCATGGAGCCCTCACAAAGTTCTGTCTCATATGTTGTGACGTAGAGAGTGAATGACCCGCGCGCTATCATACACCGGCATGCCCGTGAGCCTACCTCCTGAGAGAAAATTTGTCGAAACAACTCTCTTTGCGAGAATAAAAAAGGCGGAAGATCAATCCTTCCGCCTTTTTATTTTCAAATGACCAAGAGATCAGCTCGCCATCAGTCCGCCGTCAATGACAAGCTCCGTACCCGTCATATAGCGGCTTTCTTCCGACGCGAGGAAAACAATCCCCGCCGCGATGTCGCTCGGTAGTCCGGCATAGCCCAGCGGTGAGCCTGCACCCAGCACATTGGCGTCAATGGCATTGGCGCCGTCCTGCATGGTCGGCAGTTTGAGCGAGCCCATGCCGTTTTGCGGGATCTTGTTCCAGATCGCCGTATCGATAATGCCGGGATGCACCGAGTTCACGCGCACATTCATATTGGCCTGCGCGCATTCCATGGCGACTGCCTTTGTGAAAAGCCGCACCGCGCCCTTGCTGGCGCAATAGCCTGAAAGTCCCGCCGCGCCCTTAAGCCCAGCAACGGATGAGATATTGATCACCGAGCCGCCACCCGACGCCGCCATCAGCGGGATGCCATGTTTCACACCGAAGAACACGCCATCGACATTGATCGACATCTGCCGCTGCCAGTCCTTGAACTCCATCGTAAAAATATCAGCCGCAATACCGATGCCGGCATTGTTGACGAGAATGTGCAGGCCCTTTTGGCTCGCCTTGATCTCGGCCACCACTTCCGCCCAGCGTGTTTCGCTCGTCACGTCGTGCACCATGCCGACGGCTTTGCCGCCCGCCTTGGTGATCAACGCCACGGTCTCGTCATTGCCCGCCACGTCCACATCGGTTGCGACCACTGTCGCGCCTTCAGCCGCCAGCGCCAGCGCCGCGCCGCGTCCGATGCCGCTGCCCGCGCCTGTTACCAGCGCAATTTTCCCGTTTACCCGTCCCATTTGAGCCTCCCTTATGGTTTGTCTTTATTGTTGCCATCAGTTTTAGGGTATTGACCCTAGGGCATGCAACGCCCTAAAAGCCTTGAAATCCTTGCAATTGCGCATTTCCGCCCGCTTCATGTCCCGCTGCGCCCGTTCCCCTTAAAAAAGATGCGCCTTGGCAAAAAATGGACTTCGGTCTATTTTTGGTTCCAACCTCAAGGAGATCACTATTAGCACGCTTGACCCCATCGACGATGCCGTCACCGGCACCAGACGCGCCCGCAAGAAAGAGCGCACACGGCGCGAGATTTTTCGCACCGCCATGGGCCTCTTTGCCGAGAGCGGCTACGACGGTGTGACGATCGAGGATATCTGCCGCAATGCCTCCGTCGCCAAGGCGACGTTCTTCCTGCATTTCGAAAACAAGGCGGCCCTGCTCAAAGATTTCAACGACGAGATCACCCAGTCGCTCGTCGAGCGCATGGCAGGCCAAGACGGCAGCGCCGAGGAACAGCTAGTGCTGCTGCAAACGGCCTTCCGCGAAGCATGGCTCGCCAATGCGCCCGTCATGCAGAAGATGCTGCGCGAATTCATCGACCAGCCCACCGTGTTGGCCAAAGCCGCCGCCGTCAACGAGAGCATCGTCGATCTCGTGACGCAGATCGTGCGCCGCGGTCAGGAAAAAGGCGAGCTGCGGTCGGACATCGCGCCCGAGCTTGCCGCCATCTCGATTGTTTCCACATGGAGCGCCATTGCCGCCTGGTGGAACGAAAACCCCCATTCCAGCGACGACACAGCAAGCCTTCAGGTCATCGACCTCACCCTCAACGGCCTGAAAAAGAGAACGTGACGCCAGCGCCTTTGCGGACCAAAATCATCGCCAATAAGAATTGAAACCGAAAAAACACTCTAGGGAGACTAAAATGGCAGACCGGAAAATGCGCTTCGGCGCTTTCATCGCCCCGTTCCATCCGCTGGATGAGAACCCGACACTCGCGATCGAACGCGACATCGAACTGATCCAGCACATGGATCGCCTCGGCTACGACGAAGCCTGGATCGGTGAACACCATTCAGCCGGTTACGAAATCATCGCCTCGCCGGAATTGTTCATCGCCACCGTTGCCGAACGTACCAAGCACATCAAGCTCGGCACAGGCGTTTCCTCGCTCCCCTATCATCACCCGCTGATGCTGGCTGACCGCATCAACCAGCTCGATCACATCACGCGCGGCCGCGTCATGTTCGGCGTCGGGCCCGGCGCTCTGCCGTCGGACGCTTTCATGATGGGCATCGAAGTCGCCAAACAACGCGACATGATGGACGAGGCGCTCGACGCCATCGTGCCGCTGCTGCGTGGCGAAACCGTCAACATGAAAACCGATTGGTTCACGCTCAACAACGCCCGCCTGCAGATGACGCCTTACTCGCGTCCCCATGTGGATATCGCGGTCGCCAGTCAGGTCTCGCCGACAGGCGCGAACGCTGCCGGTCGCCACGGCGTCGGCATGCTCTCCATCGGCGCGACATCAGCCGGCGGCTTCAACGCGCTCGCCACCAACTGGGCTATCTGCGAAGACAATGCCAAGGACAATGGCAACACCGTTGACCGCAACAACTGGCGTCTCGTCGGTCCCGTGCACATTGCCGAGACCCGCGAAAAAGCGCGCGAGAACGTGCGCTTCGGTCTTGAGAAATGGCTCTACTATTTCCGCGAAGTCGCCGCCCTGCCGCTCGCACCCACCGACGGCACAGATCCCGTTGACGCGCTCATCGCCTCCGGCATGGCCGTCATCGGCACACCCGACGATGCCATCGCGCAGATCTCGCGCCTTCAGGAACAGTCCGGCGGCTTTGGTGCCTTCCTGCAAATGGGCCACAACTGGGCCGATTTCGAAAACACCAAGAAGTCCTACGAAATGATGGCGCGCTACGTGCACCCGAAATTCCAGGACCTCAACTCGGCACGCGAAGAATCCCTCAACTGGGCCAAGGACAACCGCGAAACATTCATGGGCCAGGCCATGATGGCGGTCGGCACGCGCGTCGCCCAGCACATCGAAAAAAAGGGCACCGAAAACATCCGCCCCGAAATCCTCGATGCCATGGGCCTCGGCAAGAAACCCGACGCCGCGCAGTAAGCGTCACACACACTCAAAGAAAAAGGCGGCTCCCACGAGCCGCCTTTTTTATTGCCTCGCTCAAAGCCTCAAAGCTTGAACGCCCCCGAACAAATCTGCCCGTGCAGGTCCGCTGTCAGCGGTACGAATTTCTTTTCCGTCGGCGAATTGAAATACACCGGTTCCTTGATGAGCATGAGGTCGATCCCCTCTTTCACCAGTTCAACCTTGCGGTGCTTGAACGTGCCCGTCACTTCCATCTCATGGCTGAGACGGATAAAGAGAGGCCGCGCATAATCGGGCAGTTCCTTGATGATGTGCTGATGCAGCTTCACAAGGTCGAGCCCCTCGTCGCAGACGATAGCGGCCATACCGGCCCGCCCGTCCGTGCCCGGCACCGCGACGCCGTAAACATTGGCTTCCTTGATGCCCGGAAAAACCGAAATCGCTTCCGACACTTCATTCGTCGAGACGTTCTCGCCCTTCCAGCGGAACGTGTCGCCAATGCGGTCCACGAAATAGAAATAGCCCTGCTTATCCTGCTTCAAAAGATCGCCGGTGCGGAACCACTGGTCGCCCTTCTCAAACACATCGCGCAGGATTTTCTTTTCGGTCTCTTCCTTTTTCGCGTAACCGTCAAAGCGTCCGGTCGGCGTGTTCGGATCGTTTGAAATCTTGCCCAGCGCTTCGCCCGCTTCGCCCGGCGCGCATTTGATGCACATGCCGTTGGCGTCACGCACCACGGTTTCTGTTTCCGTGTTGAAGCGCACCAGCTCGACATTGAATTTCTTTTTCGCCCAGCCGGGAATGCGGCCGACCGCGCCCACTGTGCCGTCATAGTTCAACAGCGCCACATTGCCCTCCGTCGCGCCGTAAAATTCCAGCACGCGCGGAATGTTGAAACGCTTCTGGAACGCTGGCCAGATTTCAGGGCGCAAACCATTGCCGATTGCCATGCGGATCTTGTGCTTGCGTTCTTTGGGGTTCACTTCCGCGTTCAGCAAATAGCGGCAGAGCTCGCCGATATATTGAAACAGCGTCGCTTCATATTTGCCGCAATCGGTGAAGAATTCACGCGCCGAGAACTTGCGCCGGATGATGACCGCGCCACCGACGGTGAGCACAGCACCCACCGCGCAAACGCCGCCTGCCGAATGATAAAGCGGCAACACGCAATACATACGGTCTTTTTCCGTCGAATTGGACGCGGCTGAAAAGCCCGCCATCATCGTCAGCACGCGGACATGCGGCAGGCGCGCAGCCTTGGGGTTGCCCGTCGTGCCGCTGGTATAAATATAAAGCGCCTCGTCGTTGATCGTGAGGTCCTTGCGCGTATCGACAGGCAGAGGATCGGCGGAGAAAAGATCAAGCAGCTTGTCGAGATTTTCGCTGCCCTGCACCGTGCCGCCTGTCACCCAGGCCTTCATCGGGCGTTCAAGCTGGTCGGTGGCCGACGCAAACCCTTCGGCACATTCCGCGCCCACAATGACGTGGCTCGCACCGGAAATATTGAGACTATGCGCGAGCGGCCCCTTGATGAGATTGGTATTGATGAGGGCGGCCGCCGCACCGGCTTTCAGCACGCCGATCCAGGCAATGAGATATTCGGGCCGGTTTTCCATCATCAGCGCGACGACATGGCCCTTGCCCAAGCCCTGCGCCATCGCCCAGCGCGCATAGCGGTTTGCCGCCTCGTCCAGCTCGCGATAGGTGATCTTGCGGTCTTCAAAATAGATCGCGACATTATTGGGCTTATTGCGCGCAAAGCCTTCAATCAGGTCCGGAAAAGTCTCGGTCGGATGCTTGTATATGTCGCCAAGCCTCGACAGCGAGCGCAGCGCCGCCCGCAAATAAATGATCTCGTTGCCGATCCGCTTGA
>JAUSLL010000039.1 GCA_030649335.1 Parvibaculum sp.
ATTGAAGCTAATAAAGCCAAATGGAAATATCTTCATGATCAGATAGCTCGCGAGTTGGGCATGGATGAGCTTTCAAAGAGGCATTACTCTTTCACACAGAGAAATGGACTAGGCCAAGAGTGGCCGGTACAAGGAAACTGGAGCTGGGATTACGTATGTGCGCAGTTTGTTAAGGCACAATATCCAACCGGTCATCCAGATGCCGATCGTTTCGTGAAAGAGCGGCTCAGCTTCATTGAGCTCGCGATGAGGATGCGAGGTGCGGAAATAGAACAGTTGAATATTCGTCTGCCACAGGCACTGGCCGAAGCAGCATTACGTGACAAAATACCATCTCGTGGCATGCGTATTCCGGGTAATGCTGTCGATGGGGTAAAGGCTTGGAACCAAACACAAAATGCAATTTACGATGCTCAAGTCTCAGAGTTAAACGAACGATTTCGACGAGCTCGAGCACCTTTGACATACCACAACGGTTTCATCCAAGTTTCAATGGACGATGTCATTGAGCAGAATATTGCTAAGCCGTTCTGGGATTTGGTTGCCGCTCCGTTATGGAAAAACGTCGACATTGATATCAAAGAGGCTATTGATCGTCGAGACTCAAACGACAAAGACCCTGCATTATTCGCTGCGAAAGCACTCGAAAGCGCAATAAAGATAGTGTCCGATACAAAGGGCTGGACGCGTGGAACCGAATCAGGCGCGTCGAACTATATTGACAATCTCGTCAGCAAAGCCAACGGGAACTATCTGGCGGTGTGGGAAGGTGACATGCTTCGAGACTACTTCCGCAAAGTCAGAAATAGTCTTGGCCACGGTCCGGGATCTGAACCAATGCCCGTACTCTCTATTCCCCAAACCGACTGGGCCATAGAAACAGCAATGTCCTGGGTACGAACTCTCATTCGAAGAATGTGAGGGAACGGAATCAGAGGTAAAACTCCCACGAACTTTAAGCTATCTGAAATCACCATCGTTTTTTACGACAAGATAAGATCAAAATTGTTTGGAGAGAGTGAGCATGGGAAAGTTTAGCGTAGGCGTGGCAAGAGATAAAACAATCAGACGCTATATGTCTTTTGAGAACTTTGAAAGATTAGTAAAGTCTCAAACTATGCATTTCTCTCGATTTGACAGTTTTGACGACCACTTGGAAGGCGGAATAAACAAGGGCAACTTTTCTTCCATCAGCAACTCCCTTGAGGTCTTAGACTCAATTAATTGTAGTTGGCCTAGCACTCAACCCCGAACCGAACACGAGTTGCTCGATCTTCAGAAACTGCAAAATGCAATTCAAAACCAAACTTTCTCATCTCTGTTCGGCGCTCTTAAAAAAATTGATGGCGATGCTTATCTACAACGCATTAGCTCATGGCTCTACGCTAGCTGCTGGACAGATCTACCTCATGAATGTGATGCAATGTGGCAATTATACGGAAGCTCAGGTAGTAATTGCCGCCATGATGCTGGATGTACGGAATGTGCAAAAACACTGGGTGAGTCAGTATGCATTGAGACGACCATCGGATCGCTGGAGGATAGCCTAGAGCTTAAAGACGGCTATAATCTTTCAGTTCAAAAAATCGAATACCTTGATCATCGAAAATCCGTATTCGAAGATAGTGATATGATCTGCCGCCCATTTTTCTCGAAAGCCATGCACTTCAGCTACGAGAATGAAATACGCCTTATGCTATGGCCTGATCGAAATGATATAAATTTCTCCTACAAGCTCAATAAAAGCACTATAAATAACATACCAAGCGTACAACTTAACATAACAGACTTAGAGTCTTTTATCGGCAAGATAATACTATCACCGCTTCCATTTAAAGATGCAAAAGCAATACGCGCGCAACATATGGAGCAACATCAATCCGCTCTCGGACTGGAAGAAGCATTATCTAATAAAGTGCTAAAAAACAAAATACAGAATCTATTATGCGAAAAAAACATCAACATAAATGTTGTTGAGTCCGACTTAAATCAAATGTGCGTAACTGACTGCTACACGCTTGGAGCCTGAATTTCTATGTTTGTCGACAACGAGTAGCCCCTTTGGGTTGATTGCCGCGTATCCCGGAGGGTCGCAGACCCAAAGCAGTCATCTAGGCGAACCTGCAACTCTATTTTTGACGCTATGCAGCGACCGCGGCATAAGGAATATTGCAAACTCTGAATGCGCGACTTAAAGGTGCGGAATAGATGGATGTTAATGAGGCGATTATGTATTGCAAGTATCGATCATGCTCACCTAGAACCTGGGATATACTTCAAAATCATGAGCTTTATTTCTCACCCCCTCAAGATTTGAATGACCCACTAGACGTGTCAATAGATGTCAAATCAGAATATGAGCGCGCTAAAAGCCATGTATATAAGACAGACACCCACCCTGAAGGTCGAAAGTCATTTCTTATAACAATGCTTGACAGTATAAAAAAGGGTGTGACCAAAGAGGGTGAGGAAATATCTTTAAATAAGGCCCTCTATCTATTTATGCAGAGCAGAGGGATTCTTTCTCTTTCTAAAACGGCACACGACGCACTGCTTTGGTCTCATTATGCCGATGGCCACCGCGGAATATGCCTCGGCTTCAATGCAGAGATTCTGCAAATCGATGGTGCCACCGGTTCAGGAGACGTTCAGTATTTGCCAAATCCTCCTTACATGGAAAAATTCTTAGAGTTGATCGAAGAGCTTGGTGAGTTTTGCCGGCCTTGGGACGGTGTGCACTTCTCCGATGAGCAAGGTAAGAACTTTTACAACAAACAAGTAGATGCGATGTTGCAAATAGGGCTTTATACGAAGTCCGAAGACTGGAAATATGAAAAAGAGTTTCGGCTTACATCGAACCCGGGTAATCACTCCTTTTCAACCTCTGCTCTACGGGAGGTTATTCTTGGAGCGAAAACGTCTAAAGCTGACGAAGAAAAAATAAAGGATTTACTTTCAGTACATGACTACTCTCACGTGATGTTAAAGAGGGCTTTCAACATCCCTGGCACGTTCAGTTTTGGCTCCCAATTGCTGGCATAACTGAAGACAACATCCGCATCGTCGAAACACGTACTTGCAGGGCACCTTGTACCAAAGTCCTGGGTGCGGCAATGAGTGGCAACTTTTGGCCGAGCGCAGCCTTCAACGAAGGATTGGAGCCGGCCCAAAGCAGCCATTAACTTCAGCTGTGTATAGAACCCGTGCCGTATACGTTCGCCCCCAAGAAGCTCAGGCGAGAAGAGGCAGTACAGCCTTGCTTGGGCGTTGATAAGAGCTGCCATCGATGATGGAGCGCTGCCGAAGGCTTCATGGTTCCGCTTTACGACAAGCAAATCCCATGGACAGGCGTCGAAGCACTGTATGACTTGATCAACGGGCGCTACATCGTTTCCGGCTTGCGAAACGAGGAGAAAAGCCCAATCGAATTTGGCTTCCCCGCCCAAGCTGCTGATTACACCCCTACTGCACTGCGTAAAGCAGGGGTTCGCTAGCTACTCCGTCGATGGCTACCCGCCTGAGACTTTGGCCTCCGTTACTGGCGGCCTTTTTTATGCTGACCGACTGCTCCGGGCTATCACCCCAGCCATCGTGGAGTGGAACGCTTCACGAGCGGTGTCGAGGAGGACTTGCCGCTGTTCAGGCTGCTCCAGGTAGTCGAGACACAACCAGGTCGTATTGCGAATGAGCAGATCCACTGCGGCGCGTAGCATTCTCGGCTCTACTGCTTGCAGCTCAGGCAGCTGCTGTAAATCAGCGCGCATATCCTCAGCCAGGTCGGCAAGCGACTGGCGCACCACATCACGCAGAGGTCCTGCTGGGCCGTGCAGTTCTCGCAGCGACACCGTGAAGATGTCTGCGTGTTGGATCGCCATATCAAACACCCTGCCCACCACTATCCCTGACAGGGGGACGCCAGGCTTAACACTGGCCCGGGCCTCGCGAACCCCATGCCTTACATGGGCTGCAAAATCTTCAGCCATTACCCTCATCATCGATTCCATATCATCGAAGTGACGGTAAAAAGTGTTGTGATTTAAACCGGCCTCGCGTGCGACCTCCCGCAAAACTAACGCATGTGGACTGCCACGAAGCACTGCAAGCTTCGCGGCGGCGGCCAGCAATAGACGTTTGCCTTCGGGGGACAAAGCGACAGGTGCTCTACCCATAAACACTCCTGTTGACGTTAAGTAGCCAGTTGGATACTTTAGTATCCAACTGGCTACTTAACCAATCTGCGATGAGGCTTGCCCATGAAGATCCGGCGCATTTGCGACGCCAACTCTCCCCAAGGGTCGCGACTCGAAATCGTTGAAGGGGCTGCCAATGCAGTAGTTCCGGACTGGCTGCAAGAGCTTGCACCAACGACGCCTTTCGATGGCGGTGCAATATTGCCTTTCCAACCTCGTTCTTTCCGCGATTGTATGCTGTTCGAGCAACATTGGATCCAAGCGTCACGAGGATTCGCCCGTCGCTTCATGCCAGGAGCTTTTCGGGTGACTCAGCTCTATGAGCACATCATGCAGTCCCCATTTCCAGCCTTTCGCCCTCCGGCCTTATGGAAGCACCAGCCGATTTACTACTTCAGCAATCACCTGACGATCATTCCAGGCGATACGCTGGTGAAATATCCGAGCCACACCAAAGCGTTCGACTATGAGCTTGAACTGGGCATCGTGTTGGCGAAGCCCTTGTTCAATGCCACGCCTGATGAGGCGCTGGATGCTATCGGTGGGTTTGTTGTGCTCAATGATTTCTCCGCACGTGATATTCAGCGGCCGGAGATGCAATCCGGTTTTGGTCCCCAGAAGTGCAAGCACTTCATTACTTCCATTTCACAGACCCTCACGACCGCAGACGAGGTTCTCCCTCGCATAAATACGCTCGTTGCCACAGTGCATTTGAATGGCGAATTGATCGTAAAGACCTCTACTGCTGGCATGCGCCATTCACTCGGCAATTTGTTGGCGTTCCTATCCAATGCTGAGCAGCTCTATCCCGGCGAGCTGATTGGCACTGGGACTCTGCCAAGCGGATCAGGAATTGAAACCGGCCGCCTGCTTGAGCGAGGGGATACTTTGCGTCTTGCCATCGAAGGCGTTGGCGAGCTGAGCCACACGATTATCTAGCTTTCGTGCCCTGCAGCACTTGATCACCGTGAGGAGCTATTGGTTGGCCAAGACTGGGTTTTGCCTGGATAGCTCTTGGCGTTGCTTGGGCAACACAAACGAAGCCTCAATAGCTGACTCAGTATTTTTGGAAGGAAAGATCACGATGGCAGGTCTAGATAAGCGAGTGAACAGTTATCAAGAAGCACTGGCAGGGCTCACCGACGGGATGACCGTCTTGGCAGGTGGTTTCGGTCTGTGCGGTATCCCAGAGAACCTGATTAATGAGATCCGCCGCCGAGGCACACGTGAGCTAACCGTGGTTTCGAACAACTGCGGTATCGATCATTTCGGTCTTGGTGTGCTGCTTGAGGAGCGGCAGATTCGAAAGATGATCGCCTCCTATGTTGGCGAAAACATTCTGTTCGAGCAGCAATTGCTTTCCGGTGAGCTGGAGGTCGAGCTAACCCCTCAGGGGACCCTGGCGGAGAAGCTACGTGCCGGGGGAGCTGGCATCCCTGCCTTTTACACTGCTACCGGTTATGGCACCCCGGTGGCCGAGGGCAAGGAGGTACGTTCTTTCAACGGACGTCCTCATATCCTCGAAGCGTCAATCACTGGCGACTTCGCAATCGTGAAGGGTTGGAAAGCTGATCATTTCGGTAATGTCGTTTATCGCCACACAGCCCAGAACTTCAACCCAATGATGGCCAGCGCAGGGCGTATCACGGTCGTGGAGGTTGAAGAGATTGTCGAACCCGGCGAGCTCGATCCGGCACAGATCCATACCCCTGGCATCTATGTCGATCGCATCATCAAAGGTGCCTTTGAAAAGCGCATCGAAAAACGCACCGTCAGCATCTGATCGTCCAGAGGTTTAAGAGATTCCATATGGCACTTTCCCGCGAACAAATGGCTCAGCGTGTCGCACGGGAGCTCAAGGACGGGTACTACGTCAACCTCGGCATCGGTATTCCGACCCTGGTAGCCAACTACGTACCTGCTGGCATCCAGGTAATGCTGCAGTCAGAAAATGGCCTGCTTGGGATGGGTGCCTTCCCTCATGAGGATGAAGTTGATGCCGACCTCATCAATGCCGGAAAGCAAACAGTCACGAGTGTTCCTGGCGCCTCGATCTTCTCCTCTGCGGAGTCCTTTGCAATGATCCGCGGCGGACACGTAGACCTCACTGTGCTTGGAGCTTTCGAGGTGGACGTAGAGGGCAACATTGCCTCTTGGATGATTCCAGGCAAGATGGTGAAGGGCATGGGCGGGGCCATGGACTTAGTGGCTGGCGCCGACAACATTATCGTCACCATGACCCATGCTTCTAAGGATGGAGAGTCGAAGTTGCTCTCGCGCTGCATGCTGCCGCTGACCGGATCCGGCTGCATCCGCAAGGTACTTACTGACCTTGCTTACCTGGAAATCGAGAACGGAGCTTTCATTCTCAGGGAGCGTGCTCCAGGGGTCAGCGTGGCTGAAATCGTTGAGAAGACTGCAGGCAAATTGGTCGTGCCAGAGTACGTGCCAGAAATGGCATTCTGAATTGCTGGAATAGCTCTACGCCCGTCCGCTCTGTTGTCTTCGGCCTCCGCAGCTTTCCGCAGTACAGATATGACGGCTTGCGCGGCCTCAACATCCCCGACCAGCGTACCCACGCCGAGGCCTTCGGTCCCCCGCCCTGCGCCGCTCATAAACCGAAAAGCCACCGAGCCTGGAGCAGCTACCTGATGGAAAATGGCGAGATGCACATCGAGTTCCGTCAGGCACTGCTGATGTACCTCTTGTTCCAGCTTAACCTGACAGAGGATCAGGCGGGCCAAAAACCCGAGGTCACCCAGGTTGCCCTTAAGCATCCAGAGAAAATACGGGCCCTGCTCAAGTATTAACACCTAAAAATCAGCCAACACTCAACACCTCAGCTACCGGAATTGTCACGATGGCAAACCTTGAAAAGGAATTCATTCTGATTGCAGGCAGCATCTCCAAGAAAACAGAGAAGGCCTCGATCGACCTCGCGCACGACTTCACTCACGCGGTGACCAAAAGCGTCTTGGCCGCAAAGGGTGGCCTGGTCGTCTACGTACGAGCTTGATGTCGCCAAGGCGCTGATCAACCAGGCCCGTGCTGAATACCGGGACGCTGTGCACCAGCGAATTCGCGCATTAGCCGGCATCTACCGGCGTAGCGTCATACTCGCCAGTGGACGCTACGCCATGCTTGATGACGGCATGGGGTTCAGCTTGGTGCCGTGGAAGCCTCTCCTAGAACAGCGACTAGGGCAGACGATCATGGCCACGCTATGGCGTGGAAATGTAGTGTTGGAGCTGGGTCGACAACGCGGGACTTCGATCAGCTAAACGGTTCGATCTTAAGAACGCTTGAGTGGCTTGCTTGGCAATGCGTAGTCAAAGCTCTGTTCTCAGACTGTCGAAGGCGTCTCCCAGGAACTTGGCCGCCGGCTTTCGCTGGCCGGTCTGCTCCCTCCATGCCGAAAGCGCGATTCTCATCGCACCGATGGACACCATGGACACCATCCGCAGCGCCGGACGGCGCTCGGGCTGCCGCCAGACCTCGCACAGTGCGTTGAAGAGCTCCCGCTCCTGTTCCGCATAGTGCCCCTGCTTGCGCGCAAGCAGCGATTCGCTCGACATCATGAGATTGTCGACAGCGATCATCTGCTCGGTCGTGTAGCGCGCGATGCGCTTCACCATCACATCGCGAACAGCATCAAGCGGCGGTACGTCGGGCGATGTTTTCAGCAGATCGGCAATCAGAATGGCCGAATCGGCGTCCAGTCCGAACAAAATGATGTCGTCCTTCGACTTGAAGTACGAGAAGAAGGTGCGGCGCGAGATGCCGGCTGCCGCCGCGATAGCGTCCAGCGTCGTGCCGTCGTAACCGTCGGCGAGGAACAAGCGCAACGCGACTTCGGCGATGCGCTGACGTGTTTCGCGGCGCTTGCGTTCCCGCAAGCCTTCTGCGGGTGCAATGCCCGCGTGGAGAGGGATTTCCGACATTTTGAATGGCCTATTGCGTGCTTGCACTAAGTGCATTAAAGTCAGCACTCAGTGCGGATATTTATGCACCTAGCTTACCTTCCTTTCCCCTGCAAGGCAAAGACCATGGCCAACTGGACAGCTTCCGACATCCCCTCTCAACGTGGCCGCACGGCGGTCGTCACCGGCACTGGCGGCCTCGGGTTTGAAGACGCGTTGGCGCTGGCCCGTGCTGGTGCGAACGTCGTCATTGCCGGTCGAAGCCCGTCGAAAGGGGCCGCTGCGGTCAATCAGATTCGCCAAAGCGTTCCTGACGCGACTGTGAGTTTCGAGGTGCTGGATCTTGCCAGCTTGGATTCCATCGCGGCATTCGGCGAGCGGCTGCGTTCCTCGATCGGCGGGCTCGACCTGCTAATCAACAACGCGGGTGTGATGACCCCCCCGGAGCGGCAGATGACTGCCGACGGATTCGAGCTGCAGTTCGGCACGAACCACCTAGGCCACTTCGCCTTGACGGCTCAACTGCTGCCGCTGCTGCGCAAGGGCAATCAGCCGCGCGTCGTCACGCTCTCAAGCGTGGCCGCTCGTAGCGGTGCGATCGACTTCGACGATTTGCAGTCCGAGCGCAGCTACAAACCGATGGTCGCCTATGGCCAGTCGAAACTGGCCTGCCTGATGTTCGCCCTCGAACTGCAACGCCGCAGCGATACGGCGGGCTGGGGCATCCAGAGCATCGCTGCCCATCCAGGTATTTCGCGCACAGACCTGTTGCCCAATGGCGCCGGCGCACGGAGCGTTCTGGGCATGGCTCGTAGTTACCTGTGGTTCCTGTTCCAGCCGGCTGCGCAGGGTGCGTTGCCGACGCTCTATGCCGCGACTTCGCCGCGGGCTCAAGGCGGTGCCTATTACGGCCCGGACAAGCTTGGCGAAACCCGGGGCTATCCCACCGTTGCCAAGATTCCTCCGCAAGCATTGGATATTGGCAGCACCGCAAAGCTATGGGTCGATTCGGAGCGGCTGACAAGCGTGCTTTTCCCCGTGGACGAGGTGCAGGACTCCAACGTCGCCACCATCCGAAAAATAAGTCCCCGCTGATCCGCTGGCCGTCCCTTAGCCGAAGCAGCGCAGTTCGACACTAGGAGTCTTATGAACGATAACCCAGAACGCAAGCCAGTCACCGAAGGTCGCAATACTGAGGTGAGCGGCATCCCGCCCAAGACCCTGTCGCCAGAAATGCGGGTGAACATGGGCCGGCGGCTAGTGAATGCCATGCTGCTGTTGGCTGCGTTGGCCGTACCATACTCGGCGGTGAGGGCACAGGTCACCGAGCCATCCTATCTGGTGACTGATTACGACTGGGTCGATCAATCTCGATCGCGCCGAGTGCCAGCGCGCCTGTACTGGCCAACGGGTACAGCGCCTGACACGTTGGTGCCATTGGTGGTGTTCTCGCATGGTATCGGCGGTTCTCGGCAAGGCTACAGCTACCTCGGCAAACACTGGTCGGCCCATGGCGTCGCCAGCCTGCACGTCCAGCATGTCGGCAGTGATGTGGAACTTTGGCGGGGCAACCCGTTCGGTGTGGTTGGCCGTTTGCAGGCTGCGGCTCAGGAGAGTGAGGCCATCGCACGTGTCGGCGATGTGCGCTTCGCGCTCGACCGAATGCTCTCGGACGAAACTGGCAGCCGTGGTGCTGCGGTGGACCGCCAGCGCCTCGTCGCGGCGGGCCATTCGTACGGCGCAAATACCACGCTGCTCACGGTCGGCGCGCAAGTCGTCAGAGACGGCCAGACCATCGACTACCTGGATTCCCGCTTCTCCGCGGCGATCGTTATCTCGGCGCCGCCGTTCTACGGCGAACCCGATCTGGCGGCAGTGTTGAGGAAAGTGTCGGTTCCCACCATCCACGTGACCGCGACCGACGACATGATCGAGATTCCGGGCTATCGCTCGGGTGTGGAGGATCGACTGGCCATCTTCGATGCGATCGCCCATCCGCACAAGCTGCTTGCCGTGTTCCATGGCGGCTCCCACAGCATGTTCACCGACCGTCCGTTCACCGGCGGCCCATCGCTCAATGCCAAGGTGAAGGTTGCTACCGCAGATCTCACCTTGGCGTTCCTCGACTTGATCTTCGAGCGTGACGGAACAGCGCTCGCGCAGTGGCAAACCCACTGGCAGTCCATCTTGGCGCGGGCACCAGCTACCAATGTCGCACCACGAATCAGGATGACACGCGCCAGCTCTAGGCCAGGTCTGTCCTCCTGGGAAGACGCCAATTCAACCCAAGGCAATTTGAGATGAAACGACTTTCCGACTTCGTCATGACTGGCGCGATGGTTCTTAGCTTGGTGGCTTGCACGACGCTTGTCGGCGTTGCCCCGGCGCTTTCGTCTGCGCAACGTGACCAGGCGCAGCGTGATATGCCGCGTCCGGCGGTGGAGGCCGACGCGAGCTACGAGTCCGTGACGGTCGAAGCCGACATTCCGGTACCTCACGAAGCATTTGCACATTGGTTCAGGACGAGTGGTGCGCCACATCTGGGTACATACCTCATCGGCACGCCGACTGTACCGGGCGTGGCTCGCACTGAACCTTTGGTCGGAACATGGCACGGGCCTGGCGATCGCCAACGCATCGTGTTCATTGACGGACACAGCGAGGTCGAGGAAATCATCCAGAGCCCACAACCGCAACAGTTCCGGTATGTGGCCTGGAACCTCACCAACCGAACCGGTCGCTATACGACCTATGCCGTTGGTGAGTTCGCGTTCTCAGGAGACCAGCAGAACACACGCGTTCAGTGGACGTATTCCTTCCGGCCCAAAGTGTGGCCCGACGGCTTGCTCATCAGAACGTTCGTTCAAACCGACTACCGCGACTTCATGGCATCCGCCCTTGCAGCGATGCGAAAACAGGCCATCTCCGATCTAGAGGTGAACTAACCATGCACAAATACATCGTCTATGCAGCCTATGGCTGGCTCGCCCTGAGTGGGGTACTGCATTTCGCCATTGACGTTATTTCCCAACACCTGCGAGGCAAGCGTGAACCCAGTTTGGAGACGACCCTGTACTACGGGCTGCACTCTGCCTTTGCTTTGGGGCAGGTTGTGTTCGGGCTACTTGGGCTGTTCCTGGCGTGGCGGGCCATGCACCTGCTCACCCAAACGCCCGCCATGCTCCTATCGGTTGCGGCGGCATTGGGATGGCTCGCAATCACCTTCCTATTCATGGAGTACTGGGAGCCAAAGCTCAGCGTCGGAATTTTTTGTGTACTCATCGTCGCTGCCTTCGTCTCGCGCTGATCGCAACAGATTGCGAAATTCAGTCAATGGAACTTCGTCACCTACGTTGCTTTCTATGCCAAGCCCATCGAGCACATCCTGCCGCGTGTAGACTTCGTTCAATACACCTTCCACTTCTGGAACCTTGCGGTTGCATGCTTCGACTGCAACCAGATCAAGATCGACGATAATTGGGCCGATATCAGCAAACATGGTGTGGAGCACTATCCAACCCCTGCTTCATTCACCGAAATGTACCACCCTAGGTTTCACCCTTACGCCGACCACGTTCGATTCATCCAGGTGCAGACTAACGACCACATGATCTCGATCTATATCGGAACCACAGACCAAGGCCGGCATTTGTGCCTGAATCTGCTCAAAAAGCTGTCTGCGCGCGAGATTATGGTCAACAGCAACCCGCAACTCCGAGATGCGCTCAACGTGATCAGTGAACATGCGGCTGCCAATGAGGGCGACATGCCCCCTGCGCTCGAAGCATTCTACGAGTCACTCGGCAAGTCGATGACGCGGCAGATCAACGACGGCATCAAGTAGCGATGCTATGAGGGCGTTTTAGGGTAAGGGGACGGATTTACTTTAAGCGAACCGTCCGCTCCTGGCCCGTTTAGCTGACCTTCACAAGAGGCAGCTATTGGCCCGAAGGCAGCCATCCGCGAAGGGCTACTTCCGACCCAGGGCAGCCTGTTGTTTCAGGCAGAAATCAGCCCCAACCCGCCTGCCGGCGCAGGCTGTTATCGATCCGTCCGGTCGGACTTTATTACTTCACCTGATCGAGACAATATCGGCAGTGATCTGCTGGATCCCTGACGGAGTTCCACCCAAGGACAATTTCTCGGCGACTTTTTCGGCAGACAGCTTAGTTTTGTAGCCCTTGGCATCTTTTGGGTGATCCGAGACTGCCATGCGCTTGCCGGTCTTGACGACATACAGGCGCCTTGTACCTGGCTTCAACTCAAACCATACGATCCAATCACCACCTGAGGCCTTTGAAGGATCAGGAACAGGCTCCCAGGACAATAAGCCATCGTCGTGTTCGATAACCGCTATAGCAAAGGCAAGCGCGCTACCACGCCGTTTCGCTGAGACCCATGCTTGGGCTGCGGTCTCATAGCGCACCGTACTTTCCAAGCATGTGACCCAGACGCTCGGTGACGCATGCACAAGAAAACCTCCCTCTAAGCTACTTTCCACTGCGTAACCAATTATCTTACCCATCTTAGTTTCATCCAATAGTCAGTTATGTCTGTTTACGATGCTGCTGATTCGGCTCCAGCACGTTGTCTTGGGTGAGTGCGTAATTGCATGGGCTTGACCACGCATGTGCGCGATCACTGACCAGTGTACGAGTAGTGACTACCGGCTGAAAACGGCCAGAAGCCGTCACGGAAAAACATCTACAAAAGCAGAGAAAATTCAGTATAAATGCATCAATCAACTATATATCTATCTGATATTTTCCCTCTAATACAAGGAGTTGGTGGTGGAAAGGACTACAAAAGCTTTAGCCGAAATAGCCAAACATCCGGCAACCAAAACAATACTCAAGGTCGCCGATATAGCGCTGCTCGCTGGCGCTAGCCTGACACCAGGAGGTGCCGCTGTTTATGAGGTTTCAAAAATCGGCTTAGAAAAAGCCAGCAAGTATGTGCAACAGCGAAATGAGCTGCGAATTTTAGACTTCCATCGAAACTTCCTCTATCGAGATGGCATGCCAGAAGAGCAGCTGCTTACCGCTGAACTAGAGGAGGCAAATTTTCATGCTTTGCTCAATGCCTGCGTCACTGACATTGAAGACGAAAAAACTGTGCCTTACGCAAACTTAACGCGAGCGATTGCCCTGGGAAAGGTTTCACAGCCGTTACGACGACACTATATAGTTTCTCTAAGAGATATTGCCTGGGATCATCTTGACTTTCTCAGGCGAGCATATGTAGTCACCAAGCACCCTATCATCCCGCCCAAGGGAAATTTAAACCTAGACCCAGCGACACTTCTGACAGGCAACCAACCGGGGAGCCCTAAGCATCTAGCAGTAGTCAGCCTTGATGCAAAAGGGTTTATTGACGGTGTAAAGCTAAGTGACATAGGTATCAAGTTTGTTGAGTCTTGCTCTAATGATGAGGACTTGTCCCCATACGCTTTCGGCTATCAAACCTGGCTGCCTCACGAGTGCACTATTATTTCACTGATAGGGAACCAGGGGATAATGTTTGCCACGCAGGTACAAGACGAATTAATTAGGCAGAGGATTAAAGCCAAGGGCATCATGACGCTTACTAACGAACGAGAACCACATATACAAACAGCTATAGACTGGGTGTGTATTATTACAGCCAACGGAACTCCACACTCACCTGAATTATCAGCACAGCTTTCAGGAATCATTAATGGAAAGAATTCTATACAACTTGTTTTTGAAGACGGCACAAGCGAAGACTATGTGGCTCTAGTTGGCAGCACAGCAATACCTATCAGAAAGAAAACTCAGCAAATCGATATTACCAAAGCAGTCAGCTTGCTTTTGCAAGCAGTTAAATAACAACAAAGAAGCAGGACACATTTATTTTCCACAGACTGAACGTCAGCTCTGGGTCGACTCCAGTAGGTCTCTACTGGTAGCGATTAGTCAATAACTGACCGACTAGTCCCGTTAATAATAGCCGTACATTTTACGACTTTGTTACGGTTTGAACTGCCAGTATGTACCGCTTTCACTCTCAGTGGATTGCATCCTGAGACGTTCCGCAGCTCTAGCTTGGTATCGAATAAGCGATGCTAGATCAATGACGACAGACTTGTTGTTGCCTATATAGGAATGACCTAGAAAATCAGTGTCCACGCTCGATGCATCAA
>JAUSLL010000053.1 GCA_030649335.1 Parvibaculum sp.
TCCGAAAGCTGCACGACGTTCTTCGACATTCTGTTCCCCTTATTTCATGGCGGCTGCGCTGAAGCAATTAAGAGGAATGTACCGCTTTTGTTCCCATCAGCAAGAAAAAAGTTAACCCATTGATTTAAAATGAAAAATAAATCCAAGTTCCGATGATGTTCGCAAATTTTACCAACGCCCGGGCAAGCCTCACCGAGAATCGCCTCAGGCTTTGTTCATCACGCCTTTGACGGCCGCAGCCAGTTGCTTCAGCGAGAAGGGCTTGGGCAGGAAATGGAATTCCTGCGAGGGATCGAGGCTCTTGGCAAAGGCATCTTCGGCATAGCCGGACACGAAAATAATCTTCACGCCGGGCAACCGACCCGCCAATTCCTTGATCAGCGTCGGCCCGTCCATGTTGGGCATGACAACGTCCGACACGATGAGATCAATCACGCCTTCATGCGCCTCTACGATGGCCAGCGCCGCCTCGCCGCTTTCGGCTTGCAGCACGTCATAGCCACGTGTCGCAAGCGCGCGCGCGGCGAAAGTACGGACGGCATCCTCGTCCTCAACAAGCAGGATCGTGCCCTTGCCGGTGAGGTCCGTTTGCTCCGGCGCGGCTTCAGCAGCCTTTGCTTCAGCTTCGGCTTTGGCTTCGGCAGGCGTTTCGAAATGGCGGGGCAGATAGATGCGGAAGGTCGTCCCCTTGCCCATAGTCGAATAGGGAAAAATGAAACCGCCCGTTTGCTTGACGATGCCATAGACCGTCGAAAGGCCGAGACCTGTGCCTTTGCTCGGATCCTTCGTGGTGTAGAAGGGCTCAAAAATCTTGCCCAGGTTTTCCTTTGGAATACCCGTGCCGGTGTCCGCCACCTCAATCAACAAATATTCAGCGGCAGGCATCAGTGCATGATCAAGCGCGCGGCTGTCTTCCTCGGACACATTGGCCGTGCGGATCGTAAGCTTGCCCCCCTCGGGCATCGCATCGCGCGCATTGACCGCGAGATTCATGATGACCTGATCAAGCTGGTTCTGATCGACCTTCACAAGGCCGAGGTCGCGCCCGTGTACGATTTTGAGTTCGACGGTTTCAGTGAGCAGGCGCGACAATAAATTTTGCAATTCGGCAAGCGCGTCTGTGAGCGACAGGACCTTAGGCCGCAACGTCTGACGGCGCGAGAAGGCCAGCAATTGCCGCGTGAGATTGGCCGCACGGTTGGCATTTTGTTTGATCTGCATGACATCGGAAAACGACGGATCACCCGCCTGATGGCGGGCTAACAGCAGATCGCAAAAGCCGATGATGGCCGTCAGCAGATTGTTAAAGTCATGCGCAACACCACCGGCCAACTGCCCGATGGCCTGCATCTTCTGCGATTGAGCAAATTGCAATTCGAGTGATTTCTGTTCGGTCGCATCAATGAGATAGGCAACAGTCGAGCTTGATCCCTCAGCCACATCGACGCGGCTGATATAGAGCAGGCCCACCCGTTCCGAACTATTGGCCAGACGCACCTCAATCGCCGCCGATGCCATGCGCCCGGCGCGTGATGCGGCAAGGCTTTCCATGACGCCCGCACGATCATCCTCGATGACCAATTCGCAAAGATTAGTGCCGCGCTGAACCCCTTCGCCGACATAGGCAAGGAAAGCACTATTGGCATTGTCGATCCGGCCTTCGCTGTCCACAGTTGCAATGCCGATGGGCGCATTATTGAAGAACCGCGCAAAACGCATCTCCGCATCGCGCGCACTCTCTTCGGCCTTGTCGCCTGTGGTGCGGTCGAGCACGAGACCCCAATACATGGGATCGCGTGTCGGTCCGCCCTGAACCAGTGTCTGCACCGACCGCACGGGAAAAACGCGCCCCTCTGAACTGCGCAAATCAATGTCGGCAACAACAGCACCTTCAATATCCGCGCCGCGCGTCAAGGCACCGGTATCGCCTACAACAAATTCCGAAAGGTTCCTCGGCCGCCCCTCAGTACGACCGGCCTCTGTGCCGAGCCAACCCGCGAGCTTCGAGTTGATAAAATTGATGTCGCCATTCATTTTAGCGGCATAGAAACCGAAAGGCGTAGTCGACAGAAACGCGAGAACGCGCCGCCAATCCTGTTCGGCCATATCAACCCGCTCGCGCTCGATTGTGAGATCGCGCAAGAGCCAAACCGCCCCGCCCGCCTGTCCGCGCATGGGCCGCACAACAACTTTGTAAACACGCTCCAGCGCACCGGCCCGCGGCACAAAGCGGATTTCCTCGTCAGCGGCAAACCCCGTGCGCGCGGCCTGCGCAAGACGAAACACAGTGTCGGCAAGCGCGTCGCGCCCCGCAAGCAAACGCTCCAGCGGCACGGGCCGCTCGTCGTTCACAACACCGATCAGATTGCGATAGGCCTCATTGGCAAACAAAACCGCGCCACGTCGATCAGCCACATAGCAAGGATCAGGCAAAGCATCGAGCGCCTCGCCTGCGGCTTCATGCGCCTGGCTCGGATCGCGCACCAACGACGAACTGAGAGCGAGCAGCAATAGAGCGGCAGCAGCCAGAATGCCGATGAGCGTCAAAGCGCCTTTGGTGGCGAAGGCTTGAAATAAAAATACATCCGTCAGCGTGGCACCCACACCGACAATCACCGCCAGAAGCACCAACACGCGACGCAAAGACCAGCGCGGAGCCTGATCGAACGAGCCTGACGTGCCGCCCGAAGGAGCCGCCCCGCCTGTTGTTTTCGAAATTTCCACCGGCAACTCACTCATCGGCCATGCCCCCACAGCGTCGTCGTCATCAAATCAGTTACCCAACCACGCTGCGATTTGCCCGCATCTCATTCCAGATCATGATTTTCCACGATACGCGCAGGCGAATCATCAAGCGCTGCGCCGCCGACCAATCTTAGCCTTAAGACGCATCACATAGCCAATGACCTCGGCCACCGCCTTATAATGTTCCGGCGGCACTTCCTGATCGAGCTCCACAGACGCATGAAGCGCACGGGCAAGCGGCGGATTGACCACCACCGTCACACCGCTTTCCTCAGCCAGAGCACGAATACGCAAGGCTAGCCCGTCAACACCCTTGGCTACGCAAATGGGCGCGCCCATGCCCTTTTCGTACTTCAGCGCGACAGCATAATGGGTCGGGTTCATGATGACGACACTGGCTTTAGGCACTTCCGCCATCATGCGGCGACGACTGCGCTCGATGCGCAACTGACGCAAGCGACCCTTAATCTTCGGATCACCTTCCGCCTGCTTATGTTCGTCTTTGATTTCCTGCACCGTCATGCGCTGCTTTTTCATCCATTGAAGCCGCTCGAACAAATAGTCGAGCGCCGCCAGGATGGTCATCACAGCGATCACACCCGCAAACATCTTGAGTGACATTTCGCGCACGAACGGCAACAGCAGCGAAACATCCCAGGTCATCATCAGTGCGAGGCGCTCACGCTCCGGCCAGACGACCGACACCATTACGCCACCGACAACGCCAAATTTGATGATGCTTTTGGCAAAATTCATCGCGCTCTTGACGCCGAATACCCGCTCTACCCCCTTCACAATCGACAACTTTGAGAGCGATGGCTTCATATTTTTGGCGGAAAAAACAAGCCGGTGCTGTACGAGATTGCCCGCCACCGCAAAGGCCACAAGGATGCCGAGAGGCAGCGCGAGCGCGCCGAATATGATCGTACCGAGATGCAGAATGATGCCGCGAATATGGTCGCGGTCCATCGGAATATCCTGCGGTGAGGCGAGGAAGACGCGCAAGGCGTCGGCAACATGAGCAGCTAGGGAATTACCCGTTATGGCAACAGCCAGAGCGCCGCCAACCATCACGAACCAATAATTGACCTCCTGACTCTTGATGACGTCGCCGTCTTCTTGAGCCTTCTCAAGTTTTCGCCCGGTCGGTTCTTCTGTTTTTTCTTGATCGTTCTGATCGGACATGACGCCGTTTCCCTATGCGTCAGCGAACGAACATATGCAATGCCTGCTCAAACCCTTGCAGGAACCACGTCATCATGGCCCCGAGAATGAGCAGAAAAAGCGACAGGCCAAAGAAGATATTGGCTGGCATTGCGATAAAGAAAATCTGGATTTGCGGCATCAGCTTCGAAAGAAGGCCGATGCCGATATAGAAGACGAGCCCAAAAACGATAAAGGGCGAGGCAAGCTGCACCCCGAGCACAAAGGCCCCGGAAATGGTCTGAACCGCCAATTGCAGAAAATCACCCACCGGAAAGCCCTCACCCGGCGGAAACAAGACATAGCTGTCGCGCATGGCAGCAATCAGCAGATGGTGCATGCCGGTCACAAACATCAGCGTGACAGCAGTCATGGACAAAAAGTTGGCAATCAGCGCGCTTTGCGTGCCCTGCATCGGGTCAATATTCTGAGCAAAAGCAAGGCCGGTCTGCATGGCAATGATATTGCCCGCGACATGCAGCGCGCTCATCACAAGGCGTGCTGACATGCCGACGAAAATGCCGATCAGCACTTCGTAGATCACAGTCATGGCAAGGCCGGTGACAGAAACGGGAATGGCGGAATAGCTGTCGGACACGAGCGGCGTCATGATCACCGTCAGCAGCATGGCCAGAATGATGCGGACCTGAGCCGGCACCGCATTTTCGCCGATGGCGGGAAGCAGCATGACCATCGAGGCTAAACGCGCAAAAACCAGCATGAACACGAATGCTGTTTGCGGAAGGAACTCAATGCTGAACATGCGCGGCGTCTCCGGTCAGTGGTCTGGGCTTACGCCCTAGCCTGCGACGATTTTTTGCGCGATGAGATGCATGTAGCTGGCCATCGCCTGCCCCATAAAGGGTAAGGCCAGCAGCAGCACCAGAAAGATGGACACAATTTTCGGCACGAACACGAGGGTCATTTCCTGCACCTGCGTCAAAGCCTGCAGGAGCGCGATTGCAACACCAACAACAAGGGCCACAATCATCATGGGCGCAGCAATCTGCAGCATCGTGTAGATGCTCTGTCGCGCGATATCGACCACTTCCGGTCCAGTCATTTACCCACGTCCCCGTTCGTCTTACGAATTACTCTGTTCAAAAACGCCGTCAGATCGGCATTTTGATGATGTCGTTATAGGCGGCGATCACCTTGTCGCGCACCGCCACAACGGTTTGCAGCGTCGCTTCGGCTTCGGCCACAGCGGTTACCACATCGACCATGCTGCCGCTTTTGCCGGCGGTTGTAACCGCCATCTGATGTTCGCTTGCCCTGCCGGTCTTGACGCTGTCGTCGATGGCTTCTTTCAGGAAGTCACCGAAATTGCCACCGCCTAAAGCTTCTTTGGCGGCGCCTGGCTGGGCGCCCACACCGCTGCTACCCATACGGGCGGCCTGGGCGTAGGCGTTTAATGCTGCTGCTGGAATGGCCATATCGCGTTAGCTCCTGTGACCGCTATTTCTTCAGAATGTCGATGGTTTGCGACATCATGCGCCGCGAGGCGGTAATCAGATTGAGGTTCGCTTCGTAGCTGCGTTGTGCTTCGCGCATGTCCATGGCTTCAACGAGACCATCGACGTTCGGCATTTTTACATAGCCGTTGGGGTCGGCCGCCGGATGACCCGGCAGGTATTTGAGTTTGAAATCGCTCTTGTCGAGCATCGGGCGGCCAAGCTGCACAGTTTCCGTGCCCACCGTGCGGTCGAGGCGCTCTTCGAATGTCGGCACTTTGCGACGGTAAGGATCAGCACCCGGCGTCTTGCCGGTCGAGTCCGCATTGGCGATGTTCTCAGCGATGATACGCATGCGGCCGCTCTGGGCTTTAAGGCCCGACGCCGCCACCATCATTGATTTCATAAGATCCATAGCACCCATCCTTCAATGTCCTGATTAGCGACCAACAGCGATACGAACGAGGCCAAGGCCCTTGGTGTAGAGCGCCGTCACGGCTTCGTAGTCCATCTGTGTCTGCGCAACCTTGACCATCTCATCTTCCAGCGTCACGGAATTGCCTGAGGGCGATGTTTCAAAGCCGGCTGCTTTCACCACTTCGCCGCCACGGGCCTGCCCCAGCGACGAGCCCGTGCCCGCACCGGCACCTGCCACAGGCGATCCGATATGTCCGGCACTTGTCGCCACGGGTGCGAGGCGGGGACCGCTCGCTTCGACCATGGCGCCAAAATCCAATTCTTTAAGGTCACGGGAGGCGTAGCCCGGTGTATTCGCATTAGCGACGTTCTGCGCCAGCACCTGCTGACGCTCGGTGAGCCAATGCAGCCGTTGCTTCATCATCGAGAAAATGGAGAGATCGCCAATCGCCATAGTCTTGTGCCCATTTGGAGTGACATCACGGTCCCTTCTGGGCACAGGAAAAGTCATCTCGCAAAGTCAATTCGGGCCACACATTCCTTGGCGGCGAAGCTCAGTTTCATCCGCGAGGGTTAAGATCATCCTAACGGCGGCAAAAATGACCTAGTGCCGCAAGATTTGGGTAACCACCAAACTCCAGCTTTTTTGCCACCGTTAACCGGCCATTAAACATGACACGGCAAATTATGCCCTGTTGGTGCCCCGTCACGGGACACCCCGTGTAGTGGGCAAACACATGGAACTTTCTGAAATTTTTCGCTTCGTTGCGTCGCTCGTTTTCATTATCGGGCTGATCGGCCTCTGCGCTTACGCCGCCAAAAAACTTGGACTGGCGAGTGGCGGCATTACCGTAACAGGCTCTCAAAAACGCCTCGCGATTGTCGAAGTCAAAGTCATCGACGCCAAGCATCGCTTGGTCCTGATGCGCCGTGACAACAAAGAACATCTCGTCCTGCTCGGCGGCGAACAAGATCTGCTGATCGAAAGCGGCATCGACGCGCCGGAAGTGCCCGAAGACGAACTTCAGACACCACCTGTGCCCACGGCGGCGGTTCTCCAGTTTCAGAAATTCGTCGACTTCATCAAGGAACGCCGCGCATGAACCAGAAGTTGAATTTCATCATGCGCCAACTGCCGCTGCTGGCCGGTGTGCTCGGTGCCACGCTCGCTTTTGCCATCACAGGCCCCGCCCTTGCCGACACGATCAAAGTCGATCTTGCCGATAATTTCGGACTGACCGATCACGTCGTTCAGATCGTCGCACTGATCACTGTGCTGAGCCTTGCACCGTCCATTTTCATCATGGTGACGTCGTTCATCCGCATCGTTGTTGTGCTCTCACTGCTGCGCACGGCCATCGGTACACAACAGACACCACCCAATTCCGTCATCATCAGCCTGGCGCTATTTCTCACAGCCTTTGTGATGACACCGACCTTCACTCAGGCCTATCACGACGGCATCGAACCGCTGATGAACCAGCAGATCGAAATTGGCGAAGCCTTCGACAAAGCCATCGTCCCCTTCAAAGGCTTCATGCTGACGCAGGTGCGTAAGGAAGACCTGAAACTTTTCGTCGATCTCTCAGAGACCGCAGAGCCAGAAGAAGCCAAAGACCTGCCCATTCAGGTCATTGTACCGAGCTTCATGCTCAGCGAATTGCGTCGCGCCTTTGAAATCGGCTTTCTGATATTTCTACCCTTCATCGTCATCGACATGGTTGTAGCCTCTGTCCTCATGTCGATGGGTATGATGATGCTGCCACCGGTAACGATCTCCCTACCCTTCAAACTGATCTTCTTTGTTTTGGTTGATGGCTGGACATTGATCGCGGGGAGCCTTGTCCAGAGTTTCGGGACCTGACAAGGACCTCGCTGCAAGCCACTCCGAACACAAAAAAGCCACGGCAGTTTCCCCTGCCGTGGCTTTTCAATATCCGCAATTCATTCGGTCGCCCGTTCAGTTGACCGCGACAGTCTTGTCCGGCTCCGCCGTCGCCGCCTTGGCAGGCACGGCAGTGGCGCGCGCGACAGCATCATCCTTGAGCGAAGAGACAAACTTCTCGATCATATCGACAGCAGCCACTTTGCTCGCTAGCAGACGAAAGGCGATGCCCGAGGTCTCAATCGGGTCACTGACCACGGCAAACGCGCTTGCGTCCACAGAGGTCGACATGCGGGTGCCAAACTTCGCCCTTAGCCGTGCAAGACCCTTGGCGTTGGTGCCAAGCGAATAGGCAATGGCCGAGCGCATGATATTGAAGCGGGTATCATCCGACAGTGCGAGGTCGGTCGCCACACCTTTGAGGGACTCCTCAGCAATGGCTTCGTGCGCCTGACCGGCCGCGTCCCAACTTTCCGATTCCCAATAGATTTCTGCACGCAACCCTTCAGCCATCTTGCTGTCAATTTCCGACAACAGATCAAGCGCCAGTTCATACTGCTTGAGCGAAGCCAACGCGCGTGCCTCCAGCATCTGACGCTTGTCGCGCAAGTCGGCCGGAAGC
The DNA here is from genome assembly GCA_030649335.1 of Parvibaculum sp. GTDB lineage: Bacteria > Pseudomonadota > Alphaproteobacteria > Parvibaculales > Parvibaculaceae > Parvibaculum. The sequence continues at coordinate 8,327 of JAUSLL010000053.1, forward strand.
TGGTTCTGGGCGGTCGCACGCAGGACCTGCAAGGCTTCCTTAGGCTTGTCGTCGAGCAGATAAACGCCGGCGAGGCGCGCAGACACTTGCGCCTTGGCCACAGCGCCATAGAGACGCTGCTCAACCTGATAGCGCAACAAAACTTCGGCCTGCGTCAACAGATCAATCGACACGAGCCGTTCTGCAAGATTGCGGATCAGCTCATCACCACGCTGACCAATCGGCGTCAGGTCCTGAAAATTATAGTAGAAGGCGAGCGCCTGTACGCCGCTCATTTCCTTGGAACCAGGTCCGATGAAATAATCAGCAAAAATCTCGGGCATCTTCGCGCCCAACACCTGCGCTTCATTGCTCAGCGGGAAATAACGCACCGCTGCACGCATCGCACCCAGTGCTTCAACAATCTTGCCCTTCGCCAGAGACTTCTGCCCAATGGCGGTAAGAACTTTAAGTTCCAACGGACCGCCGCGCCACATTACACGCAGACGATCAAGCTCAGCCAAAAGCTTATCGTCATCGAGCTTGCCCTTAGAGTTGAGCAGCAATGCCTTGTTTAGACGCGCACGCGTGGCTTGCTCACGGTCATTGAGCGCAATGGCACGATCATAAACATGTTCAGCTTCCAGAGGCTTGTTGAGGCCTTCAAGCAATTGGCCGCGCGTAACCAGTGTCTCGGCCCGAAGGGCCTTACTGGTCAGATCTTCAGGCACCGCAGCCAGATGATTATGCGCCGAGGAGTAATCTTTCAACATCAAGGCTGCATTGGCCGCTGCCAAATGCATCCGAGCTGCAATATCGGGATCAAGCTCGTCGACGAACGATCCAGCAAAATCAAAATCCTTGTTCGCCTGATCATACTGACCAAGCTCCGCCCGCGCCAATCCGCGCCAGGCCGCCGCATAGGGATCAAGATCAAGTGTCGCGGTCGACAAATCGTCAATCGCCAAAGCATTGCGATGGCTCAGCACCTCACCGACGCCGCGCAACGCACGGAAAGCCGGATCATTTTCGAGACGGAAGTCGCCTTTAACGGCCATCTTCAATTGCACGACGGCTTCCGACCCCATGTGATACCCGAGCAGGAACCGCGCATAGTCGAGGCGCGCCGCCGCTTCATCGGCCGGCTCCGCGATGGCCACACGGTTTACAAATGCCTGTTTGGCAGGTTGGAAATCGCCTTGCCCGCGCCATGTCTCAAACTGCATTTTGGCCGGAGATACCGAAACCATTGAAGACTCCGGACGCGGACCGTTGTTTGAGTCAGCCGACAAGGTCAGTCCGTTGTGCCGTGAAATGATGACTGCATCCGGCGCCGCCGCGACATTCAAATCGTCTGCAACACGGGCAATCGCGAGACCCTGCGCCGATTTCAATGCTTTGAATTCGATATAGCTACGCGAAGCCTGCAAGCTCTGCGTCATGCCGCGCGCTGTTGCGACCTGCAACTTATCGCGCACCTGCGGATCGTCGAACGAAATGATTTTACGTGCGCCGGTGAGATCGGCAGACACATAACCCTCACCCGACGCCGACCAGTTGCGCGTCAATACAACAGAGCGCCCTGTACTCGCCAGTGAATGGGCAAGCGAAACGCGCCACACCGTGCCCGCTTCTTCAACACCGACAAGCATATCATCGAGCATCTTCGGAAATGCGAGAACCGTAGCACCGTCAACTTCGAGTACAACAGGTTGGCCAAAGCCTTTCACCGGTTTGTGTTCAAGCGCAGCTAGATCAAGTTTGGCCGCGCGGTCGAAAACGATCCAAATCATGTCGGAGCGCTCAAAAACAGCGGCCCCTGTCGCGTCGCGCCAAGGGAAAGTCAGTTCGCTGCGATTTTCAGTGGCCGCGGAAGTAACAACCAGAGTTTCAGCGTCAGTCACAACCGGCGGCACCCCCGCTTCCGCCATGCCTTCAGCGGCAGGCGGTACAGCATGGTGATCCGTTGCAACCTCATCAGGCGCATGGACCAACACTTCTGCGGGCGCAGGCTCTGATGTTTGCTCCGACACCTTCGCCGGCTCTTCAGCGTGAACTTCAGCGACCTTGGGCGTAATGATCTTTGGTGCATGCGCGTCAGCAACCGGCGCTACTGGCTGAACCGTTTCCGGTACATGAGCCACAGCTGCTTCATGATCCTTGGCATCGGCATGAGCGTCGGCAGGCGTTGCTGGCGTCGGTGCAGATGCATGATCCTCGGTGGACTCCACATGCGTAGGTTCGGCATGCTTGGGCGCATCCTCAGCCGATTGAGTGTTCGATTGCACCGGTTTGAAATCTAGCACGACGCCCAGATCTTCGCGGAAATCACTCACTGCAACACCGCTGTCGAGTTTGACAAACACTGACAGACGTCCTTCGCGCTCCATCGCGCTGATCGACTGGATAAGCGGTGGCGGATTGACACGAATTTGTGCTAGCGCGACCTTAGCCGTGCGGTCGAAGGTAATGGTCGCGGAACCGTCCTGCTGAGCCAGCGAGTATAGAACCGGCTGGTTCCAATCAAAAACCAGACGCGTCATGCCATCATGTTTTGCAACACGTACATTGAGTGCGGGCAAAGGCGCGACAGGGTCGACGACACCTCTTTCACGCGCAAGCTTTTGATCTGCTGCAATTTTTGCTCTGGCAACTTCCGCAGCTTCGACCCGTGCCACAACATCGGCTGGCATAGAGGGCGGTGGTCCCGACCAGTTCGGCGGCAACAAATCCACATAGAGCGCGTTTTCGGCCTGTTGTGCATTCAGCCGGAAATCGACCTTGAGACCAAAGCGCAAGCTCTTACCGTCAGCATCGAGACGCACCATTGCGACTGTGTTTGGCATCTGTCGCAGAAACGCATCTGTGTTAACGGCCACAGGCTTATCAAATTTAACAATGAGCACACCCGACGAAATCGTTTCGCGATGCGCGGGCATTGCATCCGGCCAGGTGAATACCATGCGGGCATAGCCGCCTGTCTCGCTCAGGGTGGTATTCACATTTGTCGCGGCGTGGACCGGCAAAGCTGTGCCAATCGCAAAGGTCATAACAAGCAGAAGCCCGCCGACAAAGCGGCGCAAAAACGACGAGCGGTCGCGAGGCGCGCCATCCGCGCACCGCTCCCTGATTTGCCACCGAGCCTCAGCCAAAATGCTCACTCGCTCATAGTTCACTTGCCCGGTACAAAGACGCGCCGGACCAACCCCGCCACCCGACAGGGAAATTACCGTTCGAGTTTAGGGAAACGGGGTTAAGAGAGGTCTAAGAGTCTGACTCATAAAGATGCCTTGAAGATCAAAGCCTTGCGAGTCTGCGCGTGAGGATGCGGATGTGAGCGATGAAGAGCCAGGCGAGAGCACTTTCGATGGTTCGCTCCCAATCTTTGGCGAGGCGGCGTGATCGTCCGAGCCAGGC
>JAUSLL010000072.1 GCA_030649335.1 Parvibaculum sp.
CTCCGTGGTCTTCGCAAATCACAGAGAATCATAAGTCGCTGAAATCACTCACTCCTTTTTGGAGCAGGCTCTGAGAAGCCTGCCGAGCAGGTGGTCAAGGACATCCGGCGGGCGACGCGCCGGCATTTCTCCGCAGAAGACAAGATCAGGATCGTGCTGGAAGGCTTACGCGGCGAGGACAGCATTGCCGAGCTGTGCCGCAAGGAAGGCATTGCCCAGAGCCTGTATTACACGTGGTCGAAAGAGTTTATGGAAGCGGGCAAACGACGGCTGGCGGGTGATACCGCACGGGCTGCCAGCACCGACGAAGTGAAGGATCTTCGCCGCGAAGCCAGTGCCTTGAAGGAATGCGTTGCTGATCTGACGCTCGAGAACCGTCTTCTCAAAAAAAACATGATCACGGATGGGGGCGAAGACGCATGAGATACCCTGCATCCGAGAAACTCGAGATCATCAGGCTGGTCGAGCAGTCGCACCTGCCAGCACGACGCACGCTGGAGAAGCTGGGCATCCCGCGACGGACCTTCTATCGCTGGTATGACAACTACCTTGGTGGCGGGCCAGAAGCACTGTCGGACCGCCCTTCAACACCAAGCCGCATCTGGAACCGTGTGCCGGACTATATCCATGACCAGATCATCGAACTGGCGCTGGAGCAATCCGAGCTAAGCCCCCGGGAGCTGGCTGTCAGGTTCACCGACGAGAAGCGCTACTTCGTGTCAGAAGCGACCGTTTACCGCCTTCTCAAGGCTCACGATCTGATCACCAGCCCGGCCTATGTGGTGATCAAGGCCGCCGAGGCGTTCCATACCAAAACGGTGCGACCCAACGAGATGTGGCAGACAGACTTCACCTACTTCAAGATCATTGGCTGGGGCTGGATGTACCTGTCGACCGTGCTGGACGATTACTCGCGCTACATCATTGCATGGAAGCTTTGCAGCACCATGCGGGCCGAAGACGTCACCGACACGCTGGACAGGGCCCTGGCAGCGTCAGGCTGTGATCAGGCCCAGGTGCGCCACAAGCCTCGGCTGCTCAGCGACAATGGGCCCAGCTATATTGCCGGGGAACTGGCGGACTATATCGAAGCTCAACGTATGAGCCATGTCCGCGGCGCGCCCTTCCACCCGCAAACGCAAGGCAAGATCGAGCGGTGGCATCAGACGCTCAAAAACCGCGTCCTGCTGGAGAACTACTTCCTGCCCGGCGACCTTGAGGTTCAGATCGAAGCCTTCGTCGAGCACTACAACCATCAGCGCTACCATGAAAGCCTGAACAACGTGACGCCTGCCGACGCCTACTTCGGACGGGCCGCATCCATCATCAGACAACGCGAAAGGATCAAACGAAAGACCATCCAACATCGGCGCTTGCAGCACCGCAAGCTAGCCGCTTAACATCAACCCAAAGACGAGGTAAATGCTCCTCTAACTTACGCTGAGAGTTGCGCCAAATGTTCTGACGACGGACACTTGGCTCTGATGTTGTGTCAGAGCACAGGAAACTGCGGCAATATCTCTCCAGCATTCAAGACTTGCGCTGGCCGAAGAGGCTTCAACCGCTATTGCGGTTGTCAGAGGATCCCATCACTCGACAATATGGAGATCGTGCTGCAGCCATCCATGATGCTCTTGTCTCTGGAGACATTCGCGGTGTTCTGGAAGGCTTCGGACGGGAATTGGATAACAACGCCTTGAGCCAAGAGGATATTACGCTCCTCGAAGGACTGATGGACACATTATCTCAGGAAACAGCGACCCGGCGGATCAATGCATCTCGGGTGCTCGCGAGTCTTGTAGAGCGTATCCCTGCGGATCGCAGCCGCAGCCTGTTAACGCCGCTTGTGCGGCAGATGGTCAGCCTCAGACCGGTGCGCATAAACGTTGGCCCGAAGGCAGCGCATGCAATACTGCAACATGCGACAAAGGACGACCGCAGGGAGGTCGCTGGAAAGTTTATCGAGGACCTTCTCCATGGCGATGCAATTGACTGGCAGAAAGCTGGCGGAGGGGGCATCAATCTTCGGGAGGGTATCCAACTCGTTCATGAAGCGCTCGATCTGGCCTTGGACGTCCGCAGCACGAATGACTTGCCGACGTCCGCCGATGAGAAGCTGTTGGAATGGCTCTTGTCGCGTACAATCCAAGTCGGCGACAAATCCCATACGCTCCCATTTGTAGAACTTGAGACACTTGTCGATCAGCATAGTGCGCATCTCCTGATGGACCTCGGTTCTGATTATTCAGATCAGGCGATCGCTGCCTTCCATACCGAGCCAGCGTCCCTCACCGTACAGGAGGAAACCCTTCATCGGATCATGTCTGTATTTGATCAACTGGCAGAGAACGGCCAGGAAGATCGGCAAGTCATGTGGAATCAGCTTACGCGACTTATCAACGTACAGCCAAGCGATGCTGTTGAGCAGGCATGGAAGGCAGCAGAAAAGCATAGAGGTTTAGCAAATGACAATCAGGCGCGTGCCTTTCTCACTGCGTTCGCGGGCCGTCTCAAAAAAGAAATGGATGACGCCGAGACCTGGCCTCTGGACTGGTCGACGGGCGCACGCCTCTTCAATGACTTCTTGACACAATGGCGAACAAATATTGACACCGACACTGGCACCGCGATCGAACCTTTGATTTCGGCTTGGGTTCTAACTCAAGATTGCGACGAGCATGCCATTCGCGCACTGAACCTTTTGCAGGAGAACGTCAAGCCCGCATGGGATGCGGCGGTTGCCAGAATCATCCAGAGTGAGTTGGAGGAAACACCGGTCAAAATCTGCGCCTATGTGGGGCATCAGGCAGCATCTTTCACGGATAGTCACGCGACCAATATGGTTGCACAGATGGATGCGTTTATCGATCAAGCGCAACCCGATGAAGCTGCCGCAGAGCGCTATCGTGAATTCCTCTACGTGATCCCCCAAGAAACATGGGCGATGGCACCTTGGGCCAGCCATTTGGAGCGACTATTTACGCGATTAGCTGCCATGCACGCGGACGCAACCTTTCTCACTCGCGTCTATCCGAGCACAATTGTCCTCTTCAAGGCATCGCCGAAGGGTCGAACCGCAAAGTTGCTCACGCCTCTATTCCAGAACGCGGCAGGTGTGCCCGAAGCTTACGTTACGCTCCATCGCCTGATGGTAGGGAATTGGCCACCCGCAGACGAGCATTACGGAAATTACAACCCAGATAACATTGTAGAGCGAGCCTGTCAGTTCATCGAGGCCAATCCTACTCATTCGGGCATAGGCGACATTCTTCGGTCACTGATTTTTTTGCATGAACGAAATATCGCAAGCAGCGATGTCGGCAGTAGGATCGCGTCGACGATGCCTCATGTCTGGCGTGTGTCGCCCGACAGCCTTCTCCTGCATTCCGACTATGTTGGTCACGCCCTAGAGCCGTCCCAGATCGTTGAAATACTGACAGGGAATCAATACGCCAAGCTCGAAATCGACCAATTCCAAACGCTGCTGTCATCTATCGCCGATAGGCAAACGCCAGCAGCCACCTATGAAGTTTTGAAAGGCGTTCTTGCTTCGCAGCCAACTCCCTTGTTCGACGCACCTGACGGTGTGGTTGGATTTTGGCTCGACGCCCTTCGCGATAAGGCATTCGTTATTGCAGAACAGGCGTTGAGTGATGATACCGTGAATGATGCCCAAAAACGGCGGGTGGCCTCAAAACTCGACGAATCTTTTTGGATCAATGGAGAAATGAATGCAATTCGATCCATATTAGTCTCGCCCACAGCGAGTGAAACTCGGGCCTTGGTGATTGATCGCGTTAAGGCAATTGCGGAGCAGTCATTATTGCCCGATTTGAAGGCTAAACTGTCCTCGCAGTTGATCGGGGCCTTGCCGTCACTCGCCGGAGATCAGCTTGACGCAGTCAGCCGTGCAATCCTGAGACTCGGAGGCAAAGGCGCACTTGAGAACTCAGGCACCGTTCTCGATGCGCTTGATACAGATCAAATTGAAATCTTGAGGAAAGTGTTTACGGATTCCCGGAGCTTGGCAAAGTTGAAGGCGGGGTGATCACCACCAATTTTTTACTGCCAGCCCATCCTCACGAAATCCCCAGCCCGCGTTGTCGTCCTATGGTCCAGGAGATGCTGTCGCCGCGCATGACGCCTGAGACGTGTTGACCGATATGGCGATCGAGGACGGGGCGCCAGGGGACGAGGGTAAACTCGCGGGATTTTTCGATGACGGCGTATTTGCCGCTGGCGAGTTCGACCGCGCGGCGGAGAGTGCCTTCGACGGGTTCGCCGTGGCGGGTTTCGGCGTAGGCAAGGCCAAGTTGTTCGGAGAGCTGCCCGGCGATGCGGGTGAGTTCGCGGCGGCGCAGGGTGGTAAGCATGTTGGCACGATAGATCGTGTTGCCCTGCTCTTCGCGCGCCAGACCTTCGGCGATCAGCCATTGGCGGCGGCGGGATTGTGCCTCGCGCACATCACGACCGAAGCCGGAATCGCGAGTGGCTTCGGGAGAGCTGGAAATCAGTTCTTGATCCAGCCATGTGGCACCGTCGGCGCCGATCTGTTGCTCCAATGAAATATGCGATAACTTTTCGACGATGACCGGCGCGGCCTTGGCCTGACCCCGTTCATAGTCCGTCACGCGGTCGAGATGGTCGGGCGTGATGATCCAGGTGCCGTCCGGCTCACGCTCGATCTTGCCGGTGGCGCGGCGGATGGCCTCCAGGCGCCGGACATGGGTTTCGGCGAAGTTTTCGGTGGCACGCGGATCGTGTTTGAGATGGATGTCGATATTGTAGCGGCCATCATTGGCGGCGGCGATCTCGGCAACGGTGATGTCCACCTTGCGCGGCTCGGTGCTTTTTGGTGTGACGCGAATGATGCTGCCCTCGGGCGTCGGCTCTGTCGCCGCGCCCTTGCCGATGTCGATGTAATGGGCGCGGCCGTCCAGCCCATCAACGATGAGATAATGCCGGTCGTTGATCTCGTCCGACAGCCCGCGCACCATCACGCGCCCGGTGATGGGGCGAGCTTGCGGATCGGCGGGATCGTGGATGACATAATCGGCCGGGCTGCGGGCGATGTCTTTTGCCGCCATTTCGCGGTGCAGGGTCTTGATGATGTCGCCGCGTTCGCCCATCCGGCAGAGCGTGTCCTCCAGCCCCTCTTCCAATCGCCACCCACCGGCACGCAATTCCTCGGCCAACCCCAGGCGCTCCAGCTTCTTCAACCGCCCGGTCAGCAGCGTCTGGCGGAAGGGATTGCGATCAGCAGGCGTCACCATGCCGTCCTCGTCCATCTCGCGCAGCAAACGGCGATCAAGACTGGTCAGGCTTTCTTGTTCCACCTCGGCGCGCAGGCGCTCTTCGATTTCACGGTCGGTGCGCGGGCCGAGATCAAGGCTGACCAGTTCGGCCGCGCGTTCGCGCATGCCGACACCAATATAGCCACGCGAGATGACAAGATCATGCCCCTGATCGTCCTTGCCGCGCAACATGATGTGGGTGTGCGGATGGCCGGTATTGAAATGATCGACCGCCACCCAATCGAGGCGGGTGCCGAGATCTTCCTCTATCTGCGCCATGAGACGACGCGTGAGGGATTTCAATTCGTCATATTCGATGCCGTCCTCCGGCGCGACGATGAAGCGGAATTGATGCCGGTCGCCGTCGGCACGGTCGAGGAATGTCTTGCCATCCGCACGATCCTGATCGGCGCTGTAAAGCTCGCCGCGTTCGCCGTCGCGGGTGACGCCATCGCGCTGGATATAACGCAGATGCGCCTTGGCACCAGCCATGCCCTTGCCCGCCAGCCTGACGATGCGCGCCTTGACGATGACCCGGCGCTGACGAAAGGCCGCGTAGCGATCACGGCTGACGAGAGCGGCGGCCATGGCCCCGCCACGGCCGAAATTGGCCGCGCCGGATTTGCGCTTCTGCCTGCCGCCAGCGCGATTGATCGCGGCCAGCAGTTGATGGGCATAGCGTTTGCCGCTTTTCGAGCCGCGCGCGCGGGGCGTGCCAACCTTGGGCTTGAAATCATCGTCCTTCATGGAGCCTCCGAGGCGTTGCTATAAAATCAATAGCTTGCGGGAAAGAGCCTCCGGCGAAACCGGCAGCCTCCGAAAAAAAGGCGTGCAGACAATAGGTTAGCGTCTCCGGGAGACGCCTTTTATCTTGCCTTACGCAGCATTCTTCATCCTCCCGCGACCATCCACGATCACCTGCGACCGATCCTCCACCGAGGCAGGAAGCCCGACAGCAGCAAGGCCGCAGCGCCGGGCAAAACTCACGCTGAAAATCGCAACGGAAAGCGGCATTTTCATCTCATTTCTCGTTCTGTTTTTGGGTGGAAAGCGGCACGAAAAGCTCGCCATTTCGCGCGGAATTTTCGCTGTTTTCGCTCGTCGAGATCGGGAAAAACAGCCGCGTATCGAAGGCGATTTGCTGCGAATTTGGTGCGGGAGATGGGCTGGGTTTTGCATTTGTGACGACGGTTTCAGGCGCGTCCGCAAGCGCCTTTTCGATGCCGGCAACATAAGCGCGGGTCTCGGCAGGAAGCGGCTTCCCAGTGCGCAAATGCTCCGCGTAACGTCCCGGCCCGGCGTTGTAGGCGGCGAACAGGCCGGGACTGCCGAAGCGCTCATACATGGCCTTGAGATAGGCGGTTCCGGCGAGAATATTCGTATGCGGATCGAAAGCATCGGTGCCCAATCCGTGCTGCTCGCGCAGCTCGTCCCAGGTTCCGGGCATGAGCTGCATCAGGCCCATCGCACCCCTGGGCGAGACAGCCCCGGGATCGCCATTGCTCTCGGCGATGATGACGGCGCGGATCCAGTCTTCGGGGATGGCGAAACGCTGCGCGGCTTCTTTGATATGCGCCTGGAACTGGTCGAGTGGCACGGCATAAGCGGGGGAGATGATCACCGCAGTCGCGACAATGAGGGGCGTTATTCGGTCCATAACGGTGCGAGCCTCCCGATGATTGCCCCGCGCGGGACCGGCCCGAAATAGCGGCTGTCGAAAGAACCTGTGGGCGGTAAAATCAGAAAAATTTCATCGCCGGAAAGTGCGCGGCATTCGTTCCAGCGCGGCATGGGACGGCCTGTGCGGTCAGCCCCAATCTGGCGGGCGACGATTTTGCCGTTGATGATGATCGCGCCGTCGAAGGTGCAGACATCATCGCCACCCATAGCCGCGATGCGTTTGATCAGCGGCACACCCATCGGCAAATAGCGGCGCTCGGCGGCCAGTTTGGCGATGGATTTTGGCGGGGAGATAAGCACCAGATCGCCACGTTCCGGCGCACCCGATGTGACGCGATAGAGGCCAATCGGCGCGCTGGCGGAGGCGTTCCAGACCAACAAGGGCGCGTGGACGATGGCGGAAATGCCGATCAGCGTCACACCGGAGATGGCGACAACAAGGGGAAGGAGGACGGCCTTTTTCATCACCGCACCCCGTCCGATGTGGAGCTTTGCCGCCGCCCTTCCGACCAGGCGTCGAGGTCAGCGATGTGGTAGCGCACATAGCGGCCATGCTTGCGAAAGCGCGGGCCATTGCCGGTGAGGCGCATCTTCTCAAGGGTGCGATAGGAGAGGTTGAGGTAATGCGCGGCCTCTCTCGTGGTCAGAAACGGGCTGCCCTTTTTGGCCTCGCTCGCCCGTGATTGATCGTCTTGCATCGTTAGCTCCTTTCGGCGTGAATGGGCTAAGGATGGCGAGCAAGGGCGCGTCGCGGGACGCTCGAAAAACGGGGGGTATCGAAATCGAGCCTCCTATGCGGAACAAGGCTTCCGTCGTAGAAAACGCGCGGAAAGAAGGGGCGCTATGCCCCTTCCGCTTCCTTCATTCCATTGAGCTGGGCCTGTAATTCGGAGATCTTGGCGCGGTTCCATGCGCTCTCATCTGCGGGCAGTCCCCCGCGCAATTCGATGTCCAGAAGTTCGATCCAGATGGCGATATCGATGCGTGACATGGGTGTTAATCTCCTGATGATTGAGCCGTTCTCCCGTCGAGAACGCGCCCCGCGGTCATCCGGACGAAAGCGGGTCAAGGACGGTGAAGCCGCCGCGAAGCGGGCGCGGGAGGAACCGAAATTCGGGAATGGAGCGGCACGCGGAATGGAGAATTTTGGAGGGGCCCGCGATCCTTGATGCGCTTTTGGCCGGATGGCACACTCGGATTATCGAGACGGAAAGCCCGTTGCCGCCAGGCAACTCCGCATCAATTCCGGCGGCCCATCAGGCGCGAAAGCATGAAAAAAGCCCCGCCACGGACGATCCGCTGCGGGGCTTTGCGAGGGGTTGGATCAGCGATCGCGCGGCTCCCAGAGGGCGATGTGGGTGGTGCCGTCTTCGCCGGGCTGTTCCAGCTTGACCAGACGGGCGCGCACCCAGTTGGGGCCGAATTCCGGCGCGCCGATCTTGAGGTTGAGGTAGGTCTCGCCGCTGGTTTTGGCGACCTGCGACCAGCCGGCGCCGACTTCGTAGCGGTTGCCGTTGCCGGCATAGACGCGATGATCGGGGGCGTTCTCGCTCATCTTGTCCACGGGGACGATAACTAGGCTGGCGGTGACGTTGAGGGTTTTGAGCGTGCCGGTGAAGTTGCCGTCTGCGGATTTGGTGAAGGCGCCAAGGGTGATGGCCATTTGAAAGTCTCCTATGCTGTTGATCGCGGGACCATCCCTGCGATGTCACCAGCGAAAAGACCGCAAAGGCGGGCGGTTCACCTGTAAGGGCGAAGCAAAGCGGAGCACCCGCCGGACGGGGAAATTTGGAGCGAAGCGAGCGCGAGGAATGCGGCAAAGCCGCAGGGGAAATTTTTCCGACCGAAGGGTTGAACGGACCGGCGCGGGATTTAAGCGACAAAGACATGCAGGGATTGGTCCTCGATGAATGGCGCGGTAAGGAGACGAATGGCCTCATCACCCGCCGCTTTCACCACCGAGAATGACGGCTTCACCGGTTACTTGAATCTCCGCCACCGCCCGCCGGATCGGCATTCTTCCGTACAAAGATGAGCCCCAAACGTCCCTTCCTCGCATCGCAATGCTGGCCGCGCGATACGGAGAACGGAGCCAGACAGCTACGCCAAAACGAGCGGCGAAGCGGCCCAATCCTCACTCGACACGCTGTTTCTGCCCCGATGCGCTGACCCAGCCCAAGCTGAGACCACCCGCAAGACGGCCCGCTGCACTGCTGGTAGGAGGCATAACCCACCTATCCCGCCCCTCCCAGCCACGCCTGATCGCACGAGGAATGGAGCTTTTCATACGGGAAACGCCAACCATCCACCGTCCACGAATGCGGGCAAAAGCGCCATGGGATGGAAGCCCGCAGGGCCGAAACCGCGAAGCGGGTTCGGTTCACGACAGCCCGGCGCGCGGGGCTTGCCCCGTGCGGGCGCCCAACAAAATGCAATCTTAGTCTCCAAAACTACATCAATATGATGCAAAGTGATGCGCATCGATCCTCAATCGGAGGCTGCGTGCCAGTCATGTCAACCCGGATAACCGTAAGTCTGCCAGAAAGGGAATATGCCGCGCTCTCAGCTTTAGCGCGCCAGTATGACGTGTCGCTTTCTTGGCTGACGCGCAAGGCCGTCGCGGATTTCCTTAAGCACCACGATGAGGGGAAGGATAATACCTCGGGCAATCTGCCGCTGACGCAGCAAGAGGAGTGTAAATGAGCATGCCCGCCATCGTGGAAACTAATGAATTCTACCGGCTTGATGCCTCTATCAGGGCCGATTTCGCCAAACAATCCCAGTTTGGTGGGTATAGGAGATGAAATGGCTTGGTCTGACGGTTTGAACCCTGCAACCCCCGCGTTCCAAATCGCCGCTTCGATAAATCAACGTGTGCGGGTTGTCGCAGGACCAGGCACAGGTAAGTCATTCGCAATGAAGCGGCGGGTTGCACGACTGTTAGAGGATAGCGTAGCGCCCGGCGCGATACTGCCTGTGACTTTCACGCGAGTTGCTGCCGAAGATTTGCATCGTGAGTTGGTCGGAATGGGGGTTCCCGGTTGCGACGATCTTGAAGGCGTCACCCTCCATAGTCTCGCACTACGGATGCTCATGCGAAACCATGTGCTAGGTGCTACGGGACGAGTGCCGCGACCGCTGAACGAGTTTGAACTTGAGCCGTTGATTTGTGACCTGAAAGACACTCATGGCGGGAAGAAAGAAGTCAAAAAGCTGAGAATGGCCTATGAAGCGGCATGGGCGCGTCTACAACATCAGCAACCCGGATACGCCCCGTCTCCGGCAGATGCCGCTTTCCAAGCCGATCTTTTGGGGTGGCTTCGATTCCATGAGGCGATGTTGATTGGCGAAGTGATCCCTCAACTTCACCATTACCTGCATTCTAATCCCGCTGCTGCGGAGCGAAGCGAGTTTGCGCATATTCTGGTCGATGAATATCAAGACTTAAATCGCGCCGAGCAGGGAGTGATTGAGCTGCTTTCCGACGCAGCGGAGGTCTGTATCGTCGGGGATGATGATCAGTCGATCTATAGCTTTAAACATGCGCACCCTGACGGAATCCGCGAATGGCTGAACGCTAACGCAGGCGCAGACGATCTCGGATTGGACGAGTGTCGCCGCTGCCCAACGCAGGTGGTCAAGATGGCGAACAGCTTGATCGGTCACAATGTCTTGCGCCCTGTTCCGCGTCCGCTCAACCCGATGCCTGCGAACGGCGCAGGTGACGTTCGGATCATCCAGTACCGAAACATCTCGCGGGAGGTTGCTGGGGTCGCGACGCTTGTCGCCCAGATGATAGCTAGTGGGGTGCCAGCGGGTGATATTCTGGTGCTCACTCAAAGTAGGGCTTTCGGAATGCCCTTATACGAAGCCCTTGTGGCGAACGGTGTTCAGACAAAGTCGTATTATGCCGAGACTGAACTAAGTCATCACGAGGCGCAGCTCGCGTTCGCATTGCTCAAACTGTTCGTCAATCGGCAGGATCGCGTTGCATTGCGCTGGCTAGTCGGCGTCAATGGAAACAACTGGCACGCCGCAGGCTATCGCCGCCTCCGCGAGCATTGCGAGAATACAGGCACGTCGCCGTGGGACACCATGACCCAAATAGAGAGCGGAGCACTTTGCCTGCCGTATACCAACGGTATAGTCACGTCATTCAGGGAAATCGTTCAAGCCTTGGACACCCTTGAGGCATTGCCCGATCTGGCTTCTGTGGTCGATCAGCTTTTCCCTGACGGGCAAGATGCTACACGAGACATTCGTGCTCTCGCGCTGACAGTTCTCGTGGAAATGGAGAACGATGATCGCGAGGCCTTTATTCGTGACCTATCGACGGCAATCAGCCAGCCCGAAATCCCGACCGAGATCGAAAACGTGCGGATCATGAGCTTGCACAAGAGCAAGGGTCTGAGCGCACCCGTCACTATCATCGCGGGGTGTGTTCAAGGGCTTCTGCCGCGACCTCCGGCCGATGGGCTTACGCCCGCAGAGCAGGCCCAACACCTGGAGGAGCAGCGACGACTGTTCTATGTCGGCATAACCCGCGTGAAAGCGGCACCTCAAGAAGGAAAGCTTGGTACATTGATCCTGACGTACTGTCAGGAAATGCCGGTTCGAGACGCCTTGTCAGTCGGCATCACGCCTGCACAGCAGCGGTATGGATCGGCAATACTTCACGCAAGCCAGTTCATTCGGGAACTCGGCCCGACAGCGCCACACCCAGTCGCCGGATAACCGCGTCTTTGACGATGTTCGCTACCACCATTCACACAGTGGTTCTCGTGTGCCCCGTGAAATGAGCGGCGCATTACGCGCCGCTCTCACCGAACTTCCACACCTTGATGCCCATCTTGCGCGCCTTGTCGGCGAGGTTTTGGGAGATGCCGGAACCGGGGAAGGCGATGATGCCGATGGGGAGCGCTTCGAGCATCTGATCGTTGCGTTTGAAGGGGGCGGCGCTCTTGAAACGGGTCCAGTCGGGCTTGAAGACGATCTGCGGCACTTTGCGATTGTCGGCCCAGCAGGCGGCGATCTTTTCGGCACCTTTCGGCGATCCGCCATGGATCAGCACCATGTCGGGGTGCTTGGCGTGCGCCTTGTCGAGGGCGTCCCAGATGCGGGCGTGATCATTGCAATCCATGCCGCCGGTGAAGGCAATGCGCGGGCCGGTGGGCAGCAGCGGCTCGATTTCGGCCTTGCGTTTGGCGGCGATAAAATCGCGGCTGTCGATCATACTGGCTGTCATCGTCTTACGGTTGGCCATCGAGCCGGAGCGCGGTTTCCAGGCGGAGAAGGTGTATTTCTCGAACCATGATGCGCCGATTTCACGGAAGGCTTCGAACGCATTGCGGCGCTCAATGATCGAGATGCCCTGCGCGATCATTCGTTCCAGTTCGACGGATTTGACCTCCGAGCCGTCCTGTTCACGCTGCATCCGGCGCTGCGCCTGCTCATTGTCGTCGAGCGCGCGGTCGAGATTGGCGATCTTGCGGTGGAAGATGTTGACGAGATTCCAGAGCACATCGTCGAGATCGTCTTCGAACCGCGTGTCGGCCATCAGGGCGGCGAGAGATTCGAAGACGTTCTCGATCTCCTGTTCGGCGCGGTCGGCTTCGGGCAGCGGGCGCGGATCGGACTCGTCGCCATGGGGGCGGTAGCCATACATTTGCAACTCTTCGAGCAGATGGGCGGTTGGCGATGATGTGTGATGGGGCTCGTCGTCGAAGGGTTCGATGAAGGGGTTATGAAGCGTCATGGCGGGGTCTCCCGTTTTGCGAGGCCGCGCCACCCGCGGCCTTTCCGGGGATCGCCCGCCAGCGCCGCAAAGCGGGTTTGCACCCGTCAGGGCCGCAACGCAGTGGAGGACGGCGCAGCCGTTGCAAAGCCGATTGGCGCTGGCAGATACCCCTTTTGGAAAGGCCGGGGCGCGGCCCCTTTGCAAACGGTGAGACCTGCCGTGTGCGCACTCCTTTCAGCGACCCGATGGCGGGGCCATCATGCGCATTGCCGCCCATCGTGGATGAGGAATTGACTATCGTCCGGGGCGAGTTGCTCCCCGATCCAGCCTCGCAGACGATCCGGGCCGAGGGTCAGGAGATCGGCATTGAAATCCTCCGCCCGTGGGACCAGTTCGCGGATATCAAGATCGACCGCTCTGGTGCGCAGTTTTTCCAGCGCAATTCGCCCGGCCTGATCGTTATCGCGCGCGACATAGAGCCGGCGCAGCGTTGACGGCAGGTTCAGGGCGGCGAGGTGCGCGGCCGACAGTGCAGCGATGACCGGCATGGCAGGCATGATCATCTTTAGCGCCAGGGCGGTCTCTAACCCTTCCGCCGCCAGCATGGTGTCGGTGACAGTACCGAAGCGAACCCCGTTTCCGGCGAGATGACCCAACGCTCGGCGCGGTTGATCGACGGGCGCTTTGCCGCTCGCAAGATCAAGCCAGGTGCGATGCACACCGGTCACATTGCCAGCACCATCGGTGACAGCGGCAATGAGCGCGGGCCAAGTCTGGCGACCCTCCGGCGCACGGTAATAACAGCGGGGATGAAAACGCAGGGCGGAAATGTCCGGTGGCAACATGATGCCCCGGCTGCGCAGATATACATCCGCCAACGTGCCACGGATTGATTTCGAGGCGGCGAACAGCCGCCGCGCCGCCTCAGACGATCCAGCCGGAGCGGATACTTCCATGCGCTTCGCGGGCACAATTGGCATTCGTAGAAACGCCCGCGCCTCATCACACGCCGCACGGAAATCGAGGCCACGATTGGCCATGATGAGGTCCAAGAGATCGCCATGCGTTCCTTCAGATGCATCCGTCCACTTCCCGGCGCGTTCGCCGAAAAGCTGGACATAGAGACTGCGGCCCGGCGTTCCATGCACATCCCCACAGATCCAATAGCGGCCCTGACGGCGGCCTTTGGGCAGATAGGTTCGGCACACGGCCTCGGCATTTTGCCCGAGACCGCGCGCCAGATCGGAAGCGCTGGACATGGCTCATCCCCTCTCCGCGATCTGGGTCAGCGCCCAGCGGTCGAGCAGGCTTTCGAAAATCATCTGCCCCCGATCACCGACCGGCACGAACACCCGCAGCTTCCAATTGATGATTTCCGACATCAGCCCGCGCGCTTTCAGGGCTTCGACCAGGCCAGAGGTGAAGCCGGTCAACTCAACGCGGTTTTCGTTCATAACGCGAACGCGGCGCAGCGACAGGCCATCGGCGAGATGCGCCGTGACCTTGCCGTCCAAGATCATCCCCCAGGCGTCTTCGTTTGAGATTTTCGGCGCGTCGATGCCGAGATTGCGGCAGACGGCCTCCATCTCGATTTGCGACAGCATGCGGCCAATCACCCGCTCGTCATCGTCGGTTTGCAGGCGATAGACGCGGGCGTTGCTCTCCGGCAGGCGCCGCCAGATCGGCAACAGCAGACCCGTCACCAGATGGAAGGTACTGGTCGAGAATTCCGGGATTGCGCTGACTTCGGCATTCCAGACCTCGGCAAATTGCGCCTCGTCGGCTTCCTTCCAATGGCTGGCGGAGAAATCCTCAATGCTCATGATGTCTCGAACCATGGGCCGGTTCAGCCGTAACCGCCGTTGCATGGAGCCATCGTCGAGCATCAGGCTGGTCGCCGATGTACGAACCGCCGCGCGGTGCGAGCGTTCATTGATCAAGAGCTTGCCATCGCGGATCGCCAATGCGTCATCGACGGACATCGGCCTGTTGCGGTCCTTGCGCTCAATCGTAAACAGCCGGGTTTCCGCACCGTTGTCATGCTTCCAGACGGTACGACGGTCAGTGACGATCAGGCTCTCTGCCCGGATGGTTTCCAACCCGGCGTCATGCAAGCCCGCCG
This sequence comes from Parvibaculum sp., assembly GCA_030649335.1. Lineage (GTDB taxonomy): Bacteria > Pseudomonadota > Alphaproteobacteria > Parvibaculales > Parvibaculaceae > Parvibaculum. The sequence goes on from JAUSLL010000072.1 coordinate 14,834, forward strand.
TGATAGCTGCTTCGATCCGGGCGTTGAGCAACTCCTCGAACGCCGTGAATAAATCGTTCTGCATGGCGATGGGCAGCGCCAACAGCCTATTCAGAAACGTCGTGATAGGCGGCAGGTCTTCCTTCAGCGTCCCACCCTCGAAGGTCAGCGACAGGCCGGTCGCCTCCTCGAAACGTGTGAGCGAACACCCTTCGATACCACCCTGTGCGAGCAACATGTAAAACTGCCGCAGTGCAGCGCGGGCCTGATCGCCTTCGAGATTATCTTCGGCGCGAAAGAGGCCCTGACCGCCGGTCTGGCGCTGGCCGCGCGTGATCGCGCCCAGCGTATCCAGGCGGCGGGCGATGGTGGACAGGAACCGCTTTTCCGCCTTCACATCCGTCGCGATCGGCCGGAACAGCGGCGGTTGCGCCTGATTGGTACGGTTGGAGCGCCCAAGCCCCTGAATGGCGGCATCGGCCTTCCATCCCGCTTCCAGGAGATAATGCACCCGCAGGCGCTGGTTCTTCGCGCCCCGGTCGGCATGGTAGCTGCGCCCCGTGCCGCCGACGTCGGAGAAGACGAGAATGCGTTTGTCATCATCCATAAAGGCTTGGGTTTCGGAGAGGTTCGCCGAGGGCGGACGGCTTTCGACACAAAGCCGTTCGTCTTTCCTGACAATACGGCGTGACCGCCCCGTCACCTCGGCGACCTTGTCCGTCCCGAAATGCTGAATGATCTGATCGAGCGCACCTGGCACGGGATCGAGCGTGGCAAGCTGCTCGATCATGCGATCCCGTGCTGCCAAGGCCGCTTTGCACTGGATCGGGTTGCCCTCGGCATCGAACGCGGGGCGCGAGCGCAAATTGCCTTCATCGTCCGTGTAGGATTCAAACAATTGCGTCGGGAAGGAATGCTGGAGGTAAGAGCCGACGACCTCGCGCGGGCTGAGGTCGATGGTCAGGTCATGCCATTCCTCGGCGGGGATGTCGGCGAGTTTGCGTTCCATCACCGCTTCGCCGGTGGAGACAAGCTGGATCACCGGTGCATGACCATCGGCGATCTCGCGCTCGACGCTTTTGATCAGCGTGACCGCCTTCATGCCGGTGATCAGGCCATTGAAGAACCGCTGCTTCGCCCCCTCGAATGCGGATTTGGCCGCCGACTTCGCCTGACCGTTCAATGTCCGGCTTTCGCCGGTGACGTTTGTGGCTTCCAGCGCCTCATTCAGATTGTTATGGATCACCTGAAAGGCGCTCGCATAGGCATCATAGATCGCCACCTGCTCCGGCGTCAGGGCGTGCTCGACGATCTCGACCTCGACGCCTTCGTATGACAGCGACCGCGCCGTATAAAGACCGAGCGCCTTCATATCGCACGACATCACCTCCATCGCCGCGACTCCGCCCGCCTCAATGGCCTGAACGAACTCACTTCTGTTGGCGAAGGGGAAATCCTCGCCGCCCCACAGGCCTAGCCGTTCGGCATAGGCGAGATTGCGCACATCGGTTGCACCCGTCGCCGACACATAGACAATGCGGGCATCAGGAACGGCACGCTGCAAGCGCAGCCCCGCGCGGCCCTGCTGCGACGGCGCGACATCGCCGCGCTCACCCTTGCCGCCGGCGGCATTGGCCATGGCATGGGCCTCATCGAAGATGATGGCACCATCAAAATCAGCCCCCAGCCAATCAAGCATCTGCTGCAAGCGTGAGGCTTTCCCTTCGCGTTCGGCGGAGCGCAAAGTGGCATAGGTGACGAACAGGATGCCTTCCGACAGGCGGATCGGCGTGCCCTGCTTGAAGCGCGACAAAGGCTGGACCAGCAGCTTTTCCATGCCAAGCGCCGACCAGTCGCGCTGCGCGTCTTCGAGGAGCTTATCGGATCGGCTGAGCCAGACCGCCTTGCGACGGCCCTTGATCCAGTTGTCGAGGATGATGCCGGCGACCTGCCGCCCCTTGCCGCAACCGGTGCCATCACCAAGGAACCAACCGCGCCGAAAGCAAACGGCGTTTTCGGCGTCGTCAGCCGCGGCATGAATATTGTCGAATGTATCATCCAGCGTCCACGATCCGGCGAGATGCTTGGTGTGCGCTTCACCTGCATAGATGACACTCTCAAGCTGCGCGTCGGAAAGCACGCCGCTCTTTATAATATGCGTGGGGAGATGCGGCCGGTAGCTCGGCTGCGGCGGTGCGACCGAGGCCATGGCCGCCGATTGCACCAGCTTTGTCGGATGCGGCTGCGCGCCTTCAATACAGATCGATTGCAGGGCGTAACCTTCATAGAGGCTATCGGCGAGATCCGCGCCTTGGGCGGACGTCCATTCGGTCGGCTCATAGGCAAGTTCGATAGCGTCGGGGGCGGAAGAGATCGCCGTCGGCTTAGGAGCGACCGGAGCGGGGCGGATCGGCGTGATCGCCTTCAACGTGCCAAGGCCGATATCGCCTTCCAGCTTCATGCGCGGCGGCACATGCAGGATGACATTCGCCAGCAATTCGGCGGCGGTTTGCGCCGCCGGCATGATCGGAGAGACGCCGATATCCGGGGCCTTGTCGATCACCGTCAGGCGGGTCTCGAAGGTCGTGCCGTGCTTGGCATAGGCGCGCCCGTCGATGATGCAGGAAAAGCGCACCGCGCCGTTCAGCCGCTCATAGGGGAAATTGTGACCGGTGATCGTCACCAGACGCCCGCCCTTCGGCAGTCGCGCCAGAGCCGAACGCACATGATGAAAATCGGCATCAGACACGCGCCCCTGCACGTGGAGCGCGGCGGAGAAAGGTGGGTTCATGATGACAACCGACGGCGAGACATCGTCCGTCAACCGATCATCAATGCTAGCCGCGTCATGGGTGGAGGTAACGGCGTCGGGAAACAGCCGCCGCAATAACGCCACGCGCGTCTCGGCGATCTCGTTGAGCGCCAGACGGGCGCCCATGATCTCGGCGAAAATGGCCATCAGGCCGGTCCCGGCAGACGGCTCCAGCGCCACGTCATCGGGCATGACTCCGGCAGCGATGGCCACCACCAGCGCCAGGGGCGCCGGGGTCGAGAATTGTTGCAGAACCTGAGATTCTTCTGACCGGCGCGTATGCGTGGGGAGCAGCCCAGCGATGCGGCTGATCATCGATAGAAGCGCGGCGGGCGATGCCGCCTTTTCCTGCATGGCGCGGCCATATTTGCGCAGAAACAGCACCTGCGCCGCCTCGCAAGCTTCATAGGCGTCTTTCCAGGACCAGAAGCCCTCGGCGTCCGAGCCGCCGAATGCCTCCTCCATGCGCGCACGCAGGATGCGGATTTCGATCTGGATGCCGCGCTCCAGACCGGCAAGGATCCGTTCGGCAGCGGTGAGGATGAAGGATGCCTGATCTTCAGGCGTGCGAAAGGGTGCGGACGGCTTCACAGCCGCCGCAGGAAGGGCGAAATTCATGGGAGTTCTCCAATTTCAGAGAAAAGATGTGAAGCCGCGCAGGCGGCCTGCGGGTCAGTATTCGCTGGGCAGCATCAGCACGTTGTCGGTGAGGAAAAAGGCGATCTCGGGAAGCGGGAAATCGGTGTAATCGATCTTCTGCTCAAGGATCGTCTTGCCGTTGCCGTTTTCGCAGATGAGGCGCGCCGTCTTGTCCTCGGCCACGTTCAGCTTCCAATGCTGGAACGGCTCGGCGCGAATGGACGGGTCGAGCTGGTAGGCGGCAATATCACCGAGCAACCAGACCGCGCCGCCCTTCTCAGTGACGAACTGGACGCCCTCGGTATAGCGAAGGCCGGTAAGCGGATAACGATAATGGCAGGTGCTGCCGATGAACTGCGCAAGGTCTTCGCGCGTGAGGTCGTGCGTGTCGAGCATGGGATATCTCCGGATTGAGGGTTTGAAAACCGAACCGGAACAGGCTTTCTCTCACCCGCTCCGGTTCACCCTTCCCGGAAACTCCTCTTACTTTTCATCCGAACCGCCCGCCGTTACAGGTGAAGGTGTAGGCGTTGGCGGTGATGCTTTCCTCGACCACCTCGTCGGAATTGAGGTATTCGTAATCCGTCTCCAGCCGCGCATAGAGCCAGCGGGCAAGATCACGCATGGCATCAGTGATGATGTCCTCGGCATCGGCGGTCGCCTCAGCATCATCGCGGCGAACATCGAATTGCATTGTGTTCTCGTGGCAATAATGGCCGCGCTGGGTGATGATGGTGTAGAGCTGATAGAAATTGCGTTTCTGCACCGCCGCAAGGCGCGCGACGATATCGTGCAATTCGGCATCCTTGGGCGCATAGGCTTTGATCCTGGCGACACTGCCTTTGGCGTAAGTCAGCCTGCCTTCGAAGCTCGCGCCATCCCCTTGCGACCAGAAACCTCGGAATTGAATGCAGGGCTTTTGCCGCGTGCCGCCGCCCATCAGCCGGACGGGGTGGGCTTTCAGTTCGACGCCGAGGATTTCGCAGATGGTGGAAAAATCATCGTAGGTGCAATCCCACCAATCATAATCGAGATTGCTGATCCGATACCATTCGCGGGCGCATTCCTTGGCAGCGTCAGTCAGTTCATCGAAGGTGAAGACGGTGGTTTCAATGACTGTCGGCATATGAGCCTCCATAAATGAAAGGCCCGGCGCCCCGCGCGACAAAGTCGCGCAAAACTAGGGCAATCCGGGCCGTGATGGATAGGAATTGACGGAAGGTTCACTCAGCAGCAGTGAGGAATCCCGGCAGGTCCGCCGCAGAAGCATCCGCCTCGGGCGCCTCCTGTTCGTTCGTATTCGGCGCACCTATGGGATTGACACCGGACGTCCTCAGCGGTTCCGGCAACCAGCCGGTATCGGCCAACAACCGTTCCGCCTGCTCGGCCATGTCGGATTTCTTGAGGTGGTCGATCAGTTCGGACGCGGCATCGCCCTTGGCCTCGGTCACCGCCTCCAGGATGCGCGCCTTGGGCACCCGGTTCAGGTAATTCTCAGCGGTCGGCTTCCACCCGGCGGTGGCCATGTCGAGCGACACGGCGCAGGCGAGTTGGTTGGCATGGTGCCGGCGGCCCTGTGCCCGGTTCCACGGCTCATGCACAGCATTAGCGGTGAGCGAGGCGCAATGAGCGAACAGCGCCATGCGGCTATCATGGTCGATGCCGCAGAGGAACTCCCAGAGCAGATCGGGTTCGTCGGGAAGCTGCTTTTCCCAATTAGCGTGGCGCTCGTCGATGGCCTTGGCAGATGAGCATTCCTTCAGGTCCGGCCCCTGCACGGAAAAGCCGCTGCTTTTCCAGGTGATCTCCAGGCAGCTATCGGTGGCGTAGCGATAGAAGGCCTGGAGCGCCAGCCCATGCAGCACGGCGATGAAGGCGATGTCCGGGTCGCCCGCCAGCGCATCGCGCAAAGCCAGCGTCCGGTGCGCGGTGAGTTCCATAACCAGCCGGTCGGACAGCGGCTTGATACCTTCCTCCTCCTCCTCGTCAGGAGACGCATTGCCGGATAGCGCGGCGGGATCGACCTGACGGGTCTCGCCGTCTGCACCGACATGGACGATTTCGACATGATCACGGACAAAGGCGTCGGCGTCGGCTGCATCGCCATCGGCCTCATTCTGCGCCTCGTCCTCAGGCCGGACATAGCCGCGTTCGACCTTGAGCTTGCCGTCGCCGTCGATGCTGACAAAAACACCCGCACGAGCGATTTCGGCGGAATCGTAGATGACGGGCTGGCTCTCGAAGGCATCGAGTGCTGCCTCAATCTCGGCGAGGCGCCTGTCGATCTCCTCGGGCAGGTCCTCGTCGCTTTCCTGGAAATAGCGCTCTTCGATCTCAGCCATCTCATCGCGCAGGGCTTCGCGCTTTGCGTGCTCCTCATCCGACAGAGGCTGCATTTCGCCCATGACGCGACGCAAGCCGCCAGTGTGCCCATAGGGAAATTCCTGGGCGATCTGGATCCAGCGCCAGCCTTCCGCCTTGATCGCCTCAGCTTCACTGGTCAGCTTCTCGACGACCAGGCGTTCCAGAAGCGCCGCGTCCTGCAACCAGCCATCATCGTTCTGCGAAAACAGATCGCGCAGCACGACGCCACCCTCGGCTTCATAGGCATTGAGGCCGATAAACAGGGCGCGCTTGTCGCGAGCGGCAACAGTGTTCTCGGTCAGCAGCTTCCTGATGTAATAGGGCGCGTCATTGTAGCCGCGCTTGACCGTCTCCCAGACCTGTTCCTGCCGGGCAGGATCGCCCGAGATTGTGAAAGCCATGAGCTGATCGAGCGTCATCTCGTCGGCGGCATAGATTTCAAGTAGTTTGGGCGACACACTGGCGAGCTTCAGCCGCTGCCTGACGATCTGCGGGGTGACGAAAAACCGCGCGGCGATATCTTCCTCGCCAAGACCCTGATCTTTCAGGGACTGGAACGCGCGGAACTGGTCAAGCGGATGGAGCGCCTGCCGCTGGACATTCTCGGCCAACGAATCCTCTTCGAGAATGCCGTCTTCGCGGATGACGCAGGGGATAGGCGCGGTTTTATTGAGGCGCTTCTGCTTGACCAGCAACTCCAGCGCCCGGTAACGCCGCCCGCCGGCCTGCACCTCGTAGGTGTCGGTTGGCTGACCGTCTTCGCCAACCGCCTGCCGCACGCTCAGGGACTGCAACAGCGTGCGCCGGACGATATCCTCCGCCAGTTCCTCGATCGACACACCCGCCCGCACGCGGCGGACGTTGCGGCTTGAGAGCACCAGCTTGTTGAAGGGGATGTCCCGGGACTGGGACAGGGTGATTTTCGTGGGGGTTGCCATGTCGGTTTCTCCAGAACGGGCGGAGAAAGCCTTCTTTCCCCTTCCAATCCGTTCACGGAAAACCCGAACTTCCCTCTCACTTTCAGGCCCTGCGGCCCACCGCTGGTGATCAAAACCACGCGCTTGGCACCCGAGATAGAATACCGGTTTAGATTCGTTGCAGCCGTCTACGATGAGTGCGGCGAATGGCTGTTTTGAGCCCACATAGACGGATGTTGCAACGAGCACCAATGGCGGCTTTACGGTTTCAATTTACGTCGTCAAAGTAATAAAACAGTTCCGCATTAGGGAGGAGGCGATGAAAAAGCGATTAAACGAAAAAGTATTGAAACGTGGAGATGTGATCCTGACGACCAGCGACGCGAAGATCAGTAAAATCATCCGTGCCACCACCATCAGCCCGATTTCACACGCCATGCTCTATGTCGATGACTGCTCGGTCATCGATGCGACGAAAGATGGAGTGCATTCGGCGAACACACAGCGACTTTTCTTCGAGCAGCACGACGCCGTATTTGTCCTACGTCTTGAGGGTGAACTGCCCCCCCCACCTCAATCAAAATCTGCAACTATGTCCGAGAACGCATTGGAAGCGAATACGCGACATTGGAAGCTGGCAGGGCGTGGCAGGGGCTGGGCAAAAAAGGTACGCGCAAACAGTTCTGCAGCCGCCTCGTCGCGCAGGCTTACGCTGCCAACGGCTTCGATCTCGTCAAGAACACCGATTTCTGCACTCCAAATGAACTCCTGAAAAGCGTGAAGCTTGTCGAAGTCGTCGATGCCACTGTGGATGTCACCGACGAGGAATATCAGACTTGGCAGACACATCCCAGCGGCCTAGACCTGATGCGGCAGTCTACGAACCACATCCTGAACGGTGCTCGGAAAATTGATAAATCTATCCAACATCTTAGCGACGTTGACAAACTTGTACTGGAACATCCCGAGCATGACGAGACGATCATGCAGCTTTATGTCGAGTCCGGATACCTTCACGTCTGGGAAACCGGCCACGAGATCAACCCGTGGCACTACGATCCGAAGCTCATGGAGGATTTAGGCAGTCGACAGCCTAACGATGTTCGATGGTATTGCAAGAGCACCCTTTCAGAGGGGTCTCGTACAGACAATCGATACGTGACGAATGCAAATACCTACCAATACTATCAATCCATGAGGCCGAGACAGACTATAGTGATGCTCACGGCATTCTATCATATGTTGGCGGAGAATCATGTCAATCGTCTCGACGTCGCAGAAGATTGGCTCACGCGTCATCCATAAAAATTACTGATGCAGACATTGAGGCGAGTGCAGCGAAGGCCTGCAATGTCCCGCACCTCCGCCATTCATGCCAGACATAGCGAACTGTCACTCCCCACCAATGCGGCAGTTTAACCAAGCCGAAGAAATAAGACACGGCTACACGCCGCACATGCCGTCGCATTCGTCAACGAAGAGATCAAGCTGCCCTTTGTCCGCCAATGTATCGAGGTCGGCCTCGTCGAGCGGCACGCAGGAGCTGTGCAGGAATACCTCGCCGCACAGATTGCGAAACCCGGTGCGGATCATTCGGTCGATGGCGACGGCATCGGCGAAGGCATCCGGGTCTTCCTCGCGCATCTGCCGCCATAGACTGTCGCTGTGATAGGGGCAGCCGATACAGGAACTCTTCGGCGGCGCGGGATAGCCGTTCCGCTCCAGCCAGGCAGGCAATCGCGGCGCGCCATGCCCATCTCAACGAGCGGAAAACGGTTCACCTGCCACGGCTCCATCGACATTTTCATGCGCGCGATCTCGTCGAAGGATATGCCGATCCACTGCTCGACAACCGGATGGTCCGGCGAGCGTTTACCTGCGATGCCGACAAGCTCGCGCACCTTGCGCCGGATCGGGACGATCTTCAGTTCTTTCGTACATTGTCGGCGGATTATGCCGACCTTGCCCGATGCGGATCTGGTGAAGGCGGGGATCGATGCCCAGCGTTCGCCCCGCGCGCCATTCACGAGCCCCTCGCGGATATTGCCGTCCGAGACGATATGTACCGGGAACGGCAGCACGTTCGGCGACCTCAGCCAAGCGAGATGCTCATAGACCGCCCGCGGCTCCCAGCCAGTATCGGCGAAAATGGCGCAATCGGGCATCGGCCCGATCTCGCCATGGGCGGCCATCAGCGCCAGCGTGGTGGACTGCACCCCGGCGCCGAGGGACAGCACGCGCAGCTTGATGGTGGATGTATCGGCAGGCGGTGGGAACAGCGCGTTCATGGCCGCTCTCCCGCCTGCTGCATGCGCCGCCATTCGGCGGGCGGGTCGAATGTGCCGTCCCAGATGCCCTTGCGCAGGAACTTCGCCATGCCTTCCTGACTGGTGTAATTGTAGAGGCGGTTGGCATCGCGGTCGGCGATGGCCCAGCCCTCATTGGCGACCCAGGCCGAAAGATTGTCGCTGCCCGCGTAGCAGATCGAGATGAAGCGGCCATAGGCGTCGCGTGTCGTTCGTTGCTCAGAAACGTCCACTGGACGTTTCTGTTTGCCTGCGGCAAACCGCGCCTCACTTTGCCAGACATCGCAATTGACCGTCCGGCCTTCTAGGAATTTGGCCAACGCGACGACGGCCTCCCTGCCACAGGACCATACGGCACCATCGCGACGGCGGCAGATCTGGTCGATCTCTACGGCATCGACGCCGTAAAACCTGTGGCGCTTGCCGTCGACCTCGATGGTATCCGCATCGATGACGTGCGCCGGACCTCTGTGCTCACTGTCGAGCGCGGGCCAAAAGGACACCAGGGCGAAAAACACGATGCCGATGACGGCGCTGCCTTTGACAAGTTGAAACATGGGGACGTCTCCTTTCCGGGTTATGGGCAGACGGGCTCTCTCTTGGCCATCAGCCCTTCACCCGTCCCGAGCTTCCCTCTCCCTCTGGGTCCAGCAACCGTCGATAGCCGCCCCGCACCATGGCCCTCGCGCCGAACAGCAGGCGCTGAACGCGGGTGCGCAGGAAACCTGCCTCCCAATCTTCCCGGGCCGCCCGCTCCCCGAACAGCACCGCCGCGATATCACGCTGGCTGGCCCCGGTCGTTGCCCCATCCCAAGCGCGGATCATTTCGACCCAGCGGCGGGCGCGGCGCTCGGGCGGATAGAGGCATTTCAGCAATCGCCCGCGTCGCGCCAGGCGGCACAGGCGCTGTAAGGTAAGCGGCTTGCTCTCGAAATCCGTGAGGCCGCGAAGCGTGCAACTCAGCAGCACTGGTCCGGTTAGCGCATCACCCTCCTTCACCGCCAATTGCAGGTGCCGCACGCCATCGCTGAACAGGAGGTGCTGGCCATCAGCGCCCCTCACCACTGCGCGGAACAAGGGGCATTGGCGGCAATCGAAAGCGTTGGATTTGTCGGCATGCGGTTCGGCTTCAACCGCCAGAACCAGCGGGTTGCATTCCGGTAGCCAAAAGAACGTGGCCTCACCATCGATCGGGCAACAGCGCACGCCCCAGCGGGCCAATCGGCAATCCTGATCGCACAGGATGTGCCCGGATTGATCGGGCGGGCTGCATCGGGCTTCCCGCAGATCGGCGAGGAACGCCGGGTTCCTGCGCAACCACTCGCCCGCCCAGCAATGCCGGTCGCTGTTGAGCAACGGATTATAGTGTACGGGTTCGCGCCAGTCGGCGCTTGGACTTATGCCCGGTTCAGGTTTCTCCTCAGACATGGCAGCATTCCTCCTTGGCCAGTGATCATCATCAGCAGACGGAATAATGCTTATTGGCGATGAGGTCTTTTCCGTCCGCTCTATCGATGATTATCGATACCGAACGGACTGCGCGCTTTTGCGAAAGTGTCGCAGCTTTTGAAATTGCGCCATGAATATTCGAAAAACTTTAAGTAAATCAGATGGTTTTTGTCAGACATTTCCCCACAATGGCCGTATTCGCGCCATGATTGCATAACTAGACTTCAATATTGGAAGACAGGTTGCCTGTCATATTGCGGGCGGCCTGCCCCAAGTGGATTTATGCATTCATGGAGGGGTGGTATGTCAGATGTTATTATGATCGATTTTTCCGCGAACGCGCCATTGCCCTTCGCAGAGCTTCTCGGGCGCTTCGCCAATCCGGCCGCAGTGATCAACCGCTATCTGTTCCATCCCAATCCGCAAGGCGCGCGGCTGGTGTCGCCGCAAGTCACCCTGATCATGCATGAGGATGACCCCTTCGAGATCGATTGGCGCGGGCCGTATGAATTGCAACCCGCCAGCTATCGCGTCGAAGCAGGCCAGTTTCATATCGTGCCCGCACATACGCCGATGGAAGTGGCGTGGGAGGGGGAGCAGCGGGCGGCGATCGTTACGTTCACGCGAGACTTTGTGGATCGCGTCGTTCGCGAGCAGTTCAAAGGCGATGCGCCGCGCCTGCGCCCCCAGGCCGCGCTCAGCGACGCGCTCGTACAAAGCCTCTGCACGGCGCTTTGCGGTAAAATCGGCGCAAAAGGGCATCACCTCCGGGCATGCGCCGAGGCCATTGCCACTCAGCTTGTCATTCACCTGCTGGCGTGTTTCGGCGCAGGCGGAACGGTGCAGCCTTCGATTTCGGGCGGACTGACCAGTGCTCAGCAACGCCTCACGCTCAACTATATCGGCACGCATGGGCGGCAGGAATTCAACGTCGACGAACTGGCAGCAGCGGCGGGCCTGTCCAGACGCCATTTCCAGCGCGCATTCAAACAAAGCTTTGGCGAGACACCATGCCGGTATGCCCGCAACACGATGATGACCGCAGCGGTCGAACTTGTGTTGGGCACCCAGAAATCGATCACCGAAATCGCGCTTGATCTCGGCTTCGAGAATTTCGGCAATTTTTCGACGGCGTTCAAAAGACATACCGGCATGAGCCCGGAGGCATTCCGAAGAAGAAATGGATGATTATCCGCTCTACGAGACCGCGCAGCGTTAACGCAAGGCGCCATAGCCGAAGAATCCATAATTGAGGTAGCGTCAGCGTACATAAAGCATATAAGAGATTTCGCCCATTTGTGGGATTTTTGGTCCGATATTTCACGGGATACTTTCCGTAGACGGACCAAAGCATGGGCGACGGACAGAAAATCGAAGGCCGACGGCAATGTGCTGACGAGTGCGGGGACGCCCTGCCTGTCATGCCGCATTTGGCATCGCGTTCGGTTCGGCGCACCATTCGTCGGACGCAGCTTCGGCAGATCGTGCCGCTGGCCGATACGACGATCTATGAAATGGAACAGCGGGGCGAATTTCCACGGCGGTTTTATTTGACGCCGCGTTGTGTCGTCTGGGATTTGGCCGAGGTCGAAGCCTGGATCGAAGAACGGCGACGCGCCTCCCACGCTGGAAAGATTGAGACAGCACCTGCGCCCGATGTTCGGCTGCGCAAGACGCGGCCTGTCAAATAGTCCAAATCAAGTCGGGTCGAGCGCAATCGCTTCCATGCTGGGCGGATGGAGCGTTGGCGTATGTTTCTTGGCCGAAGCCCATGCGTCGATCATGTCGGCCCATTCCTGTAACATATGGCGCCGCTGCGGTTCATATTCGGCCTTGTTATAGACGCCGCGCGAAGAGCGGTTGTCCTCATGCGCGAGGCATTTTTCGATCCAGTCGCGATTGAAGCCGAGTTCGTTCAGAAGCGTCGAGCCGGTGCGGCGCAGGTCATGGACGGTGAAGGGGTCAAGCGGCAATTCCTGTTTTTTCGCCCGTTCGATGATGGCCATAGTGACGCGGTTGAATGTGGCGCGCGACATAGGGGCGTCGGCGTCGTAGCGGGATGGCAATAGATAGCGCGAGCTACCCGCGCAGGTCTTGAGCGCGATCATGATGTCGAGCGATTGCCGCGATAGATAGACATTGTGTGCCTTCTTCCGCTTCATCCGTTCCTTGGGGATGCTCCAGACGGCATTCTCGAAGTCGACCTCATCCCATACCGCATCCTGCAATTCGCCTTTGCGCACCATGGTGAGCAGGATAAGTTTGAGACCAAGCCGGATGGTCGGCAGGGTTGCTACCTGCTCCAACTCAGCCAGCATAAGGCGGATTTCGGCAGGAGAGAGGGCGCGATCTTTCGGCGCGAAAGTAGCGATGGACGCGGGACCAACCTCATCAGCGGGGTTGGCGATTTTTTCGCCGTGCAGGATGGCGAAGGCGTAAATCTGTTTCACGATGTCGCGCGCGTGAATGGCCGTAGCGGGCGCGCCGCGCTCTTTCACCTTGAGACAGAGTGCGCGCAGATCGTCAGGCGTGATTTCCGATAGTAGACGATTTTTCCAAACGGGCAGGATGTCGCGGTTGAAAATCGCTTTGCGCATCGAGCGGGTGCTATCCGCCATTTTGGCGTCCTTGAACCAATGCTTGCCGGTCTCACCGAAGCTTGGCGTGGCGGAGAGCTTGCGCTTTTCGCGCTGCTTTTTCTGAGCGGGCGAGATGCCCTGCGCCACCAGCTTGCGCGCGGCGAGGCATTTTTCCCGCGCTTCCGATAGCGAAACGCCATCCGGGCCATAGCGACCGATGGTCAGCGTTTCGCGCCGGCCATTGAGGCGGTAGTCATATCGGAAGGTGATACCCCCTGAAGGAATGACGGTCACATACATACCGTCACGGTCGGCGACCTTGTATGATTTTTCCTGTGGTTTCAATCTCTTAATGGCTGTATCCGTTAGCATGACTCGGCTTTTTCCGGGTAATTTTAAGCTCCATATAGCTCAAATATACCGTCAGAAAATATACCGTCAACAACCGTGTATTATATAAATAACATCAATATATTAGATGCTAAATTGGTGGGGAGGCTCAAAAATCAGGGCTGACGGTATATAGAAAAAGCACGCGAGAGGCAGAAACGCATACCGTCAGCCATACCGTCAGATCGTCTCGCTTGGCGGCGATAGATGGTGATAGACTTTGAAATATTTCTTTTTATTTTCAATTGGTTAGACTGAAGATCCGATAGTCCGCGAAAGTCGCTGAAACCATCAATTTCATTCCCACTCAATTGTTCCCGGCGGCTTCGAAGTCACGTCGTAAACAATGCGGTTGATGCCTTTGACTTCATTGATGATGCGTGTCGAGACCCGGCCAAGGAAATCGTGGCTGAAGGGATAATAATCCGCCGTCATGCCGTCGGTCGAAGTGACGGCGCGCAAGGCGCAGACGTAATCATAGGTACGGCCGTCGCCCATCACGCCGACTGAGCGCACGGGCAGCAACACAGCGAAGGCCTGCCAGATCGTGTCGTAGAGACCGTCTTTGCGGATTTCGTCGAGATAAACCGTGTCGGCTTTGCGCAAGATGTCGAGCTTCTCGCGCGTAATTTCGCCGGGGATACGGATGGCGAGGCCTGGTCCGGGGAACGGGTGACGACCCACAAAATCTTCCGGCAATCCCAGTTCGCGACCCAGCACACGCACTTCATCTTTGAAGAGTTCGCGTAGCGGCTCGACGAGCTTCATATTCATGCGTTCGGGCAAGCCACCGACATTGTGATGGCTCTTGATCGTCACGCTCGGTCCGCCGGTGAAGGACACGCTTTCGATCACGTCGGGATAGAGCGTGCCTTGCGCGAGGAAATCCGCGCCGCCGATTTTCTTGGCTTCTGCGTCGAACACATCGATGAAGGTCGCACCGATGATCTTGCGTTTCTGCTCAGGGTCCGAGACGCCCTCAAGCTTGCCGAGGAACAGATCGGTCGAGTCATTGTGAACGAGCGGGATATTGTAATGATTGCGGAACAGGTTCACCACCTGCTCAGCCTCACCGGCGCGCATCATGCCGGTATCGACGAACACACATTGCAGCTGATCGCCGATGGCTTCATGCAGCAGCACGGCAACAACAGATGAATCAACGCCGCCCGACAATCCGCAAATGACTTTGCTCTTACCGACCTGCTTGCGGATGCGGGCGATTTCGACGTCCTTGAAGGCCGCCATCGTCCAGTCGCCTTTGCAGCCGACAATCTTATGCGTGAAATTCTTGAGGATATCGCGTCCACGCGGCGTGTGGGCCACTTCGGGGTGGAACTGCACACCGTAGAATTTTCGCGTCTCGTCGGCGATGGCCGCGAAGGGCGCATTGCCGCTGACGCCGATCACTTTGAAACCTTCGGGCAGGGCCACAACACGGTCGCCGTGGCTCATCCACACCGGCTCGCTGTCGCCAGCACTCAACACGCCGTCAAAGAGCGGCGAATTTTCCGTCACCTTGATCGCGGCGCGGCCAAATTCGCGCTCGTCGTCGGAACCTTCCACGCGGCCACCAAGCTGCGCGCACATGGTCTGTTCGCCGTAGCAGATGCCCAGCACCGGCACTCCGGCTGTAAACACCCAATCGGGTGCGCGCGGCGCATCAGGTCCGATGACGCTGGCAGGGCTGCCCGACAGGATGACGCCCTTGGGTTTGAAAATTTCGAACTGATCATCCGCTTTGTTGAAGGGAACAATCTCGCAATAGACGCCGCTCTCGCGTACGCGTCGCGCGATGAGCTGTGTCACCTGACTGCCGAAATCGATGATGAGAATATTGTCGGTCATGGTTTATCCGCAGAACTTGTCGGGGACGATGAGGAAGAACTATTTGAAAATCTGTTTTCAAGATCGCGCGTCTGGCGGCAATCGGGGCAGACGCGTTTCAGGAGATCGAGACGGGCTTGCGCCGCGTCGCGTTTACCATCGGCAAGATCGAGTGCGCCGAGACCGCTGAGCGCCACCACATCGGTTGGATCGACGGCGAGCGCAATACGGAAATACTTCCGCGCAAAAGCAGGTTCGCCCGCTTTGATGTAATAATCGGCAAGCGCACTCAACGCTGTCGCATTGGCCGGATCGGCCACAATTGCCTGCTCCAGCAATTGCCGCCGCGTCTCGGCGCTGGTGCTTGCCAGAGCTTTAGCGGTCAGTGATTGCGATGCTGCTTGCAACGGAGCACTTGCGGCCAGCGCGGCAACGGGAGCGCTTGTCAGCGCCAGTGCAAAACTCAGTGAACGGATGGTGTGGAGCCATGCTATCCACCCCTGCCCTATCGTTCCACGTTCTGCGCTTGCCTGTGTCTTCATGCCGCTTCTGCCGGTCCTGTCCGTTCAAGGATGCAGACGAAAAATCCGTCCGTGCCCGTGCTTGCCGGGCTGAGGCGCATAGGTCCGCCCGTGGGACAGTCTGGGGCCGCCACGTCTTCGGGCCAATAGACTTGCCAGTCGGCCACTGAAAAATCGGGCCGCAACGCGAGGAAATTTTCGATCCGCGCTTCGTTTTCGCTTGGCAGCACCGAGCAAGTCACATAGATGAGCCGCCCGCCGGACCGCACCGCGACGGCGCCGCGCGCCAGCACATCGTTCTGAGCGTCGATATAGCCCGCCAGCAATTCCGGCGTCAGCTTCCAGCGCGCATCGGGGCTACGGCGCCATGCGCCCGTGCCGCTGCAGGGTGCATCGACCAACACGCGGTCCATTTTACCCGACAGTTCGGCGAGGTCAGCGTCGGCTCCGTCGGCAAACCCTTCCGGAGTGATGACGCGCGTCTGGATGTTGCGGGCACCGGCGCGTTGCGCACGCGGCATCAGCTTGCCGAGGCGACGACGATCCGTGTCGCAGGCGTGGATCTGGCCACGATTGCCCATCATAGCCGCGAGCGACAGCGCCTTGCCGCCGCCACCGGCGCAAAGGTCCACAACCTGTTCGCCGGGTTCGACCGCTGTCAGCAAGCATGCGAGCTGCGAGCCTTCGTCCTGCAATTCGATAAGCCCGTCGCGGAAGGCACTCATGCCCTGCACATTGGCGCGCGCGGTGAGGCGCAAGCCAAGCGGCGCCAGCGGCGTTGCTTCAACAGCAACGGCGGCCTCCGCCAATGCTTCCAGCGCCATCTCGCGGTCGCCTTTGAGTGTGTTGACGCGCAGGTCGGTTGGGGCGCGATCCATCAGCGCCGCCATTTCGGCTTCAAGCCGATCACCGAATGCGGCAACAAATTCTGCGTGCATCCACTCGGGATAATTCAACCGCACATGCGCAGGCGCATCAGCGTCCGGCAGGGCTGCGGCACGCAAGGCGGCTTCCTCGTCGGCTTCCAATGCGGCTGGCGAATGGCCTGTGCCATTGGCAAGCGCGACCACAGCATCAGTGTCCGCCTTGTCGATAAGCGTCATGGCGCTCATGGCGAGCAGGCGCGGTGTGTCCTGCCCCGCCGCCGCGATGAGTTCGGCACGATGACGCAGCACTTTGAACACGAGTTCGCCCACGGCGGCACGGTCCTTGGAACCCGCAAAGCGGCTGCCGCGCGCCCAGGCGTCAAAGACGCGGTCGGCGGGCGTGGCAGTGCCTGCAATGGAGGTGAGAATGTCGATGGCCGCCTGAAGGCGGGCGCCGGGGGTCATGGTGCCGCCTAACGTGGGTTGTTAATTGCCAATACCGGGATAGTTCGGCGCTTCGCGTGTAATGGTCACGTCATGGACGTGGCTTTCGCGCAGACTTGCCGAGGAGATCCGGACAAATTTGGCGCGTTCCTGAAATTCTTTGATGGTGGCAGAACCTGTGTAGCCCATGGCCGCACGCAGGCCGCCGACGAGCTGATGCACAACCGCGCCGACCGGACCCTTGAAAGGTACTTGTCCTTCAATGCCTTCGGGCACGAGCTTCAGCGAATCCTTCACGTCCTGCTGGAAATAACGGTCGGCTGAACCGAGCGCCATCGCACCCACCGAGCCCATACCGCGATAGGCTTTGTAGCTGCGGCCCTGAAACAGGAAGACCTCGCCGGGGCTCTCTTCGGTGCCCGCCAGCAGCGAGCCGATCATGGCGCATTCAGCGCCCGCCGCGATGGCTTTGGCCAGATCGCCGGAAAATTTTATGCCGCCGTCGGCAATCACCGGCACATCGGCTTTGCGCGCCACTTCAACCGCATCGAGGATAGCGGTGAGCTGCGGCACGCCGATGCCGGCGACAATGCGCGTGGTGCAAATGGAGCCCGGGCCGATGCCGACTTTGACGGCATCCGCGCCCGCGTCGATCAGCGCCTGTGCGCCGTCGCCGGTGGCCACATTGCCCGCGATAACCTGTGTCGAGTTCGAGAGTTTTTTGATGCGCAAAACGGCTTCGGCAACGCGCGACGAATGGCCATGCGCGGTATCAACGATGATCACATCGCAACCGGCGGCCAGCAGCGCTTCGGAGCGCGCGAAGCCTTCGTCACCCACTGTCGTTGCGGCGGCGACGCGCAGGCGACCCTGATCGTCTTTGCAGGCATTGGGATGAAGCTGTGCCTTCTCAATGTCTTTGACAGTGATCAGGCCGACGCAGCGATAGGCATCGTCCACGACCAGCAGCTTTTCAATGCGATGTTTGTGCAGCAGCTTCTTTGCTTCGTCCTGGCTCACACCGTCTGTCACCGTGACGAGGCTTTCCTTCGTCATCAGGTTGCGCACAGGCTCTGCCATGTTGGTGGCAAAGCGCACGTCGCGGTTGGTCAGAATACCGGCGAGCTTGCCATTGCCTTCAACAACCGGAATGCCGGTAATGCCATGAAACTCCATCAGCGCGAAAGCGTCAGCGAGTGTCGCGTCCGGCCCGATGGTGACGGGGTTCACGACCATGCCCGATTCGAACTTTTTAACGCGGGTCACTTCCGCGGCCTGCTGTTCGGGTGTCATGTTGCGGTGAAGAACGCCGATGCCGCCGGCCTGCGCCATAGCAATGGCGAGACGCCCTTCCGTCACCGTATCCATGGCGGCGGAGATGAGCGGAATACCGAGGGAGATCGATCGCGTCAGGCGCGTCTTGGTGTCGGCTTGGCTGGGCAATATGGAGGAAGCCGCAGGCAGCAGGAGTACGTCATCGAACGTCAGTGCTTCGCGGAACATGATGTCAACCTCCAGGCACCAGCTTTCGCGGCGCGTCATAATGTGTTGACGGTGGCTTCTAACACTCTTGCCGGAGATTGCAAAGGGTGTTTGGCCGCAGGGCTTCATCCGCCCTGCGGCAAACAGCGCCGAACGCGCTTTAGCGGCTCAAACGCTCAGATAATTGCTTATGAAAATGGACAATGGCCCCTTCAAACCGACCAAATGTGAAGGCCTCATTGGCTCCGCTGCCAAGGCCTTTCTGAATAGCCATGACAATCGCCCGGTCTTCCGCCGCCCCTGTCTGATTCACGAAAGCCGCGTCGCGCTTGGCGGCTTCCTCCGCGTCGCGGTCGCCCATGGGCCGGTTGGTCATGGTGTAGCTCACAAGCCGCGTCTGGGTCAGCGAGATCGGATCAAGCACCACCAGCGATGTATGGCTCGACAGCACCGTCACCAGTGCATTGGGAAAAAGGTGATAGACGAGCGTCACCATGCCATCGACGCGCCTTGCGGCGGGTTCGACCGCCTTCAGCTTGTTGATGCGCTGGAACGGATAAGTCACGCGCGAATGCGGGCCGAAATATTCCACCACATTCAGATTGTCGAACCCGTAGGGATAGAACGTGTCGGGATGCGCTGCCTTGATGTGGTAGCCCTCGATGAAACCTTCCAGAAATACCTTCCAGTTGGCATCAATGATGCTCTCACTCATCGAGAAGATGCGTTGATCTGCAGCAATGAGCGCAGGCATTTCGCCGAGCGTCGCCCCGCCCTCGTCTTGTGTCACAAACACAAGGCCGCTCACCTCTTCCACCTTCACCGGCGCGAGATTGTGTTCCGACTTATCAAGACCGGGAAAGCCGTGCTCGTCGGGTACATGGCGCAGCGTGCCGTCGAGGCTGTAGGTCCAACCATGATAGGGGCAAGCAAACGCCGTGGTGCATCCCTTCCCCTCCACCAGCGGCATACCGCGATGGCGGCAGGCGTTGCGATAGCCACGCACCGAGCCGTCACGTTCGCGCACCACAACGATCGGCACACCCGCCGCTTCGCGCGCCACATAGTCGCCGGGGTTCGGAATGGCCGCAGAGGGACAAAAAGCCACCGGCGATTTGCGCAGCACGTTTTCGATCTCCGCCTGAAGCCGCGCCTCGGAGCGATAATTCGCCACCGGCTCGCGCCACATGCCCTCGCCAAGATCGGTGGTCTTGTTTTCAATGTGATCGAAAATGCGCTGGGTCAGACCCGCGTCGTCCAGAAGCACACCCATGACATTCTCCTCCCCAAAATTGGTTCCGAAATTCTCTCTGCAATGAACGGTTCCACATTATAGAATTGACTTCAATTCTTTTTTAAGGCCCCATAGAGCCATGACAGCGAAAACCATTCCTTTCACGGCCAAAGGTCAGGCGACCCGCGCACGCCTCATCGGCGTGGCGCAAGAAGTCGCTATCACCAATGGCGGGCATTTTGAGCTGAGCGAAGTCGCGGCAGCAGCCGGCGTCGTACCGAGCCTTGTCCACCGCTATTTCGGCTCCAAGGCAGGCCTCGTCACGGCGCTTGTCGATGAGTTCTTCGCCCGCTTTCACGTGCAGGCGCTCGACGTGCCGTTGGACGACAAGGGCACATGGGCCGAGCATGAGCGCATCCGGCTGGAGCTGGGCGTGCGCTTCGGTTTTGCCGAACCCTTTTCCGCCATTCTTTACGGGCCTTTGGCGCGCGAGCCCGAAGTCGCACGCAAGGAAGCCGCCCGCATCGCGCTTGTTGTCGATCGCGCAGCCCGCTCAATCCGCAAAGGTCAAAAGCGTGGCGAGTTGCCGGACCATATTGATCCCGGCCTCGCCGGTGCTGCCATGTTCGGGGCCATGCGTCAGGTGATGACTGAAGCTCTCAACCGCCATCCCCGTCCGTCGCCCGAAGCCGTCATCGACGTGCTCTGGCGTCAGGTCTGCGCCTCGGTCGGCATTGATCCGAAATCACACAAGCCTGTCTGAGGCGGACGAAAACTAGTCTTCGTCCGCGTCGTCGCGATTACGACGGAAGCCTTGCGCCAGCACATACATTTCAGCGGAATCCGCGCGGCTGGCTTTCGGCTTCACGTGCCGCACCGTGCGAAAATGCTGCTTGAGTTGCGTCAGCAGGTCGTTTTCCGTGCCGCCGCGCAACACTTTGGCGCAATAGGTGCCGTTCTCGCTCAACACGTCGATGGCAAATTCGAGCGCCGCTTCGCAAAGCGCCATGATTTTCAGATGGTCGGTCTGGCGATGACCAGTCGAATGTGCAGCCATATCAGACAGCACTACATCGGCCTCACCGCCCAGCACAGCCTTCACCTGATCATCGGCACCATCATCCAGAAAATCGAGCTTCATCACCGTGCAGCCGGGAAGCTCTGCCATATTGCCCATATCAACGCCGATGACACGACCGAGTTTCGCGCCGCGTCCTTCTTGCGCATGGGTGCGCGTCACCGAGACCTGACACCAGCCGCCGGGCGCCGCGCCAAGATCGACCACGCGCATGCCGGGCTTCAGGAAATGGAACTTGTCGTCGATCTCCAGCAGCTTATAGGCCGAGCGCGAGCGATAGCCTTCGCGCTTGGCGGCGGCCACATAAGGATCGTTCAACTGGCGCTCAAGCCAACGTACCTGCGAGACCGTGCGCTTCTTCGCGGTCTTCACACGCACATGCAGCTTGCGCTCGCCGGATGTCGGACCGGAGGTTTTCTTGTCGTCACTCATTCAATCATCCCGGGCGTTCCGGACGGATTATCACCCGCTCCGCTGCCCTGTTTACCCACGCTGCCACCACGGCGACGGCGGCGTCTACGGCGCGCGCGGCCTGAATCCGCTTCCATCAGCGACAGCAAAATGCCTTCACGCAATCCACGGTCAGCCACCCGCAACCGTTCCGCGGGCCAGGCCCGTGCAATGGCTTCAAATATCGCGCAGCCTGCCAGCACCAGATCGGCCCGCTCGCGTCCCACGCAAGGATGCGCCGCGCGGTCATCATAATTCATCGCCAGCAGCCCGCGCGTCACGATCTGTACGTCGTCCGGCGTGATCCATGTACCATCAACACGGTTGCGGTCATAGCGGCGCAAGCCCAGATGTACGCCCGCAATGGTCGTCACCGTGCCCGATGTGCCAAGCAGATGGAATTCCCCGCCGAGGTCCGCCCTTGCGCCGCTGAGCCGCGTCACAAATGGCAGCACCCGTGCGGCCACTTCGGCCACCATGCGCTCGTACACATCATGCGACACATCGACCCCGCCGTGCCCTTCGGCCAGCGTGACAACGCCGCAGGGCAAGGAGATCCAGTCTTCGATGCGCGGCTTGAAGACCGTGTTCGCCCGCTCACCCGCAGTTGAAGCCGTATCGTCCATGCTGACCCAGATCAGCTCTGTCGAGCCGCCGCCGATGTCGAACACCAGGGCCGAACGGCAATCGCGGTCCAGCAGCGGGGCGCAACCCGCCACCGCGAGGCGCGCCTCGTCTTCGTTCGACACGATTTCGAGCGCGAGGCCCGTCTCCGTTTTAACCCGTTCGATAAAAGCCGCGCCATTGGCCGCCGCGCGGCAGGCTTCCGTCGCGATCAGCCGCGAGCGTGTCACGCCACGCCGCACCATCTTGTCTGCGCAGATGCGCAAAGCCTCAATCGAGCGATCCATCGCCTCCTCGCTCAACGCGCCCCGCGCGCTCAGGCCTTCGCCGAGCCGTACAATGCGCGAAAAAGCATCAACCACGCGGAACCCCTCGCGCGAACGGCGCGCGATCAGCAGGCGACAATTATTGGTGCCGAGATCAAGCGCGCCATAGACCGGCCCCTCGGACGAAGAAGCCGAGGCGGATCGCGGCGCGTTGCGTTGGGCGTCGACCGGCTTCGGCGCAGGCTCGGACTCCGGCATCGCAGCGGATGCTTCCGGCGATGCTTTGGTCTGAATTTGAGGGTTTTTGCCTTTGCCCTTGCCGCGCATACGACGGCGGCGACGCCCCTTCTTGGGCATCGGCGCGGGCGTGCCGGTATTGGCAGCGGAAGTCCCGGAGGATTCCTTGCCAGCATCGGACACGGGTGGCTCCGACAGCCCTCCCGCGCCCTTGTCACCTTCTGGGCGCACGTCTTCGACCAAGACCCGGGAAGCAGCGAATGGCCCCGTTTTACACGGGACAGCGCCTCCGACCGGGCTCCTTATCTTTTAAGTTGAGGCGACTTTAACAGGTTGTCGCCTAGGGTAAAGGCGTTGCCCCTCCGCAAAACCACCACTCCGGACGCCCAAAGCAAGACGGATGGTTGACGAGCGGCTCAGGGCTGACTAGTTTCCGCGCGTCCAAGCCGCTCCGGCCCTGAGATTCTCCCCATAAGAGACCTCATATGGCCCGCCAGCGTATCGGCTTCAGCTTGGGGGATCGTCTAACGGTAGGACTGCAGACTCTGACTCTGCCTATCTAGGTTCGAATCCTAGTCCCCCAGCCAAGCCCGACGGTATTAGGTAGAAAATTCGCCCACACCTATTCGACAGAAGATGCGCAATAAAATGCGCCGTGAGCTGGTCTGTTTTTGATTGGCTCTCTTCTAGTAAGTCGCTCACCGGTGATCGGCCGAACTTCTCTCGTAGCCTTGAACCGGAGAGGTGGCACACCATGGGTTGAACTCCCTTCCCGAAGCATAACCGTCAGCCAAAGTCACATTCTCCAATCGTCACCATGACTTTCGCCCATGCTGACGCAGGGTCAATACCACGGTCGTTGCAATGGTATGACAGCCTAACTACAAAAGTGTTCGAATACAGACCCAAGGACAGGCCATGAAACTCGTCAGCGATGAAATCCTTATTGATAGCGGACAGATTGACCCGACCTATCAGGGTGCCTATCCCTTGCTGAACGGGTTTGAACTTGGCAATCCGGCGTCATGGACTTCCGGCCATCCCTACCCTTTCTACAAGCGCATGCGCGAAGAAGCGCCGCTGCATTGGACGCCGGGAATGAAAGGCGTCTCCGGCTATTGGTCTGTTAGCCGATATGACGACGTCAAAGCGGTTGAGCTCGCACCAGATGTCTTTTCGTCTCAGCGCGGCAGCATCAATCTCTTCGTGATGCCACGAGACAAATGGCGTCCGAAGAAACTCATACCGGCGGCATTCAATTCCCTGATCAATCTCGATGCGCCCGATCATATGGACATACGCATCCAGCAGAAAGATTTCTTCATCCCCGCCTACGTCGCGAAAATTCGCGAGCGCGTG
The DNA here is from genome assembly GCA_030649335.1 of Parvibaculum sp. Lineage (GTDB taxonomy): Bacteria > Pseudomonadota > Alphaproteobacteria > Parvibaculales > Parvibaculaceae > Parvibaculum. The sequence continues at coordinate 38,657 of JAUSLL010000072.1, forward strand.
GCCGCGAAGATCGACGATCTGCTCGACGAAATGGAACGCAAAGGACCTGTCGTCGATTTTGTGAAAATGTTTTCCGAGCAAGTACCGCTTTTCACCCTGTGTGAAATGTTAGGCGTGGACGAGGCTGACCGACCCAAAATCGTTTACTGGATGCACTATCTGGAGATGGCATCGCAGTATCTGGTCAACCCGCTTCAAGTTTTCATGAAGGAACCGCTTTTCCCCTTCAAGTTCTACAAGACAGTGAACGACATGTTCGCCTTTGGGGAAAAGGTGATGGCGGATCGCCGCGCCAACCCGCGCGGAGATCTGCTGACCGCCATTGCGCAATCGAAGTTGCATGGCGAAGAACTGTCCCAGGAATATCTCGACGGTTCATGGCTGCTCATCATTTTCGCCGGCAATGACACGACCCGCAATTCGCTGACGGGTACGATTGATCTGATGACCCGCTTCCCGGATCAACGTCAAATGGTTCTGGATGATCCGACCCTTATCCCACGCATGTCCGATGAAGCGCTGCGGATGGTCTCGCCCGTAAAACATATGCGTCGTACGGCGCTTAAAGACTTCGAGCTCAATGGCCAGAAAATCGCCAAGGACGAGAAGGTCGCCATGTGGTACGGCGCGGCGAACCGCGATCCTGAGGTTTTCCCGAACCCGGACGTCTTCGACATGATGCGCACCAATGTCGATAAGCACCTCGCCTTCGGACACGGCGTCCACAAGTGCCTCGGGGCGCGCATCGCGCAAATGCAACTGCGCCTGTCCTATGAGCGGATCTTCGAACGCTTTCCGAACATCGCTCCCGTGGGCAAGATTGTTTACGCACCGAATGCGCTCGTGAACGCCATGTCCAGTCTGAAGGTGAACCTCTACGGCGTTGGCGGTAGCAGAGCCAAACAGGTGTCGGTCAAGGCAATCTGATTGGGTTCGCCACCGACGGATTGATCCGGATGCTCTTATCTATGCAACAGACAGCCCGAGAGCACTCGCATTTTCCGCCTCGAACACGCAGCGCTCAACCGGAAGTGCGACCGTCACAACTGTACCGACGCCGACCTCACTTTTTACGGTCAGCGCCCCGCCATGCTGCGCCGTCAGGGCCTGCACAATTGAGAGGCCGATGCCCAAGCCCTCGTATTTCCGGTTGAGATTTCCATCGACCTGAACGAAACGCGCTAGGGCTTTGGGAATGTCGGTCTCCGACATACCGATGCCGCTGTCGCGAACGCTGACGTAAAATCCCTCAGCATCGTGGAAAAGTTGAACCGCGACCGTGCCGTTCGGGACGTTGAACTTGATCGCGTTGCTCACGAGATTGGTCAGGATTTGCCTGATCTTGCGCTCATCTGCGGTCAGCGCCGGCAGGTCAGCGGGCGCATCGAGCGTGCATTGAACGCTCGCTTTGTCTGCCTGCATCTTTGTCGAATTCAAAACCTGCGCCGCGACATCGCGCACCCGAATTTTTTCTTCAAACAATGTATCGCTTCCGGCCTCTACTCTGGACAAATCCAGAATGTCGCTCACCAGGTCGAGAAGATGCGTGCCGGACTCGTTTATGTCCCGCGAATAGGCTTCATATTTTTTGTGCCCGAGGGGACCGAACATTTCGAGTTTCATCACTTCCGAAAAGCCAATGATGGCATTCAGAGGTGTTCTCAACTCGTGACTCATTGTGGCGAGAAACTCTGTCTTGGCGTGCGAGGCCACTTCCGCGAGCTGAAGCGCGCGCCCGAGCTCGCTAGCTCTCGTCTCAAGGACTTCATTTGCGTCGCGCAGATTTTTTGTCAACGCATTGCGCTCAAATTCCACGCGCCGGAACTTGAGAACAAATGCCCGCACATGCAGAGATGTGACAAAAATAATGAGCAGGTTCGACAATTCCATCGATGAATTGATGACCTTCATGCTCGACAAAGCTTCATATATAAAAGTCGACAATGCGGCGACCAAGACGATCAACGCATCGTTTTTCGCCTGCTTGTCGAACAGCAATGCTCGCATCATTGTCACGCCAAGGACAATGCAAATAACGACCCAAAGAAGTTGATATGGTTCGCGCAGCAAAGTGATTGTGCCGGACGGGAAAAAAGGTGCGGCAAAGAGTGCGAATGCGCAGCATGCTGCCGAAATTGCGTATACTGCTTTATCGATGCGCAGCACCCGCCCGTCACGAAACAAATAACAGATGAAGGCATAATAGGCTGCCGCCATCATGAACAATGACAGATACTCGAAATCGTATTTTCGGGAGAGTGAGAATGTCGGGATGTAGTCCCAGACGAGATTGCTGACAAAAAACGTGCGGAATGCTGATGCTGCGGTCAGCGCCGCAAAAATGGCATGACCGCTATAGTGGTCATATGAGCGTCCGACGATAAGCGTGACAACTGATACAATCAGCAACACCAAAATCAACGCCGTCGGTAACGCGCTTTCACGGCGCTGCATGGAATCGAAATGTTGCAGATAACCGATCCGCGGAACGTCAACGATGCCACCCTGCTTATGGACATAGTTTGCGAGTTGAACAACTAGCTGGATGTGCTCCGCGCCACGGGGAAGCGTGATCACCGGAGCGGTTGGATTAATGGCAATAAAATCTTCTGCGGAAGCCGGATCACCATTTGAATGCAGAAGGACCGGCAGTTCGGCTTTCCCTTCGGCATTTTTTTTCAACGCGTATATTTGATAAATTGATCGTGTCGTTCCCATGCGCAATGCAAGAAACTTCGTTAGCTGCGGCAGCGTAATCTCGATGCAATAGGTTGCAGTACCATGTCCGCTTGATACATCCGATGTGAACGACGGCCCCCAGATATCGGGAAGCGATATTGGCTGCGCAACCGCTTTCATACCTTCCAATCGGCAACTGTTATTCGCAAACTTGGTCGCCGGAATAATGACGTTGCGATAGACAACCCAATTGTCTTTGAGGGAGAAATCTTCGATCTGGCTCAGTTGTGGTTTAACGGAAGCATCCTGCACTCTCGCCCAGCCGCCTGCGGACGCACCTGTGACGCTGCCGACAAAAACTGTCGCCACGCAGGCAATGTGCCAAACAGCCATTCCGGCTGTTCGCAACAGGAGTTTCTGAATCCAGTGCATTGGGGAAACCCTCGGCATTCACCGAAAGCATCGCAAATTCCCATTAATTAAGTGTTGGTTATTCTTCGTCGCATCCGCGGCATTGTCGCAAAACCGGACGTTTTCGGTCACAACAACGGTATTTTGCCTACCCGCCCAGTATGTGCCTCAGCGACAATCTACACCGGCCGGATCATCCAGATCGCCGTCAGGCCGGTGGCGATTACCCAGTCAACGACGGCGCAAAAAGGCGGATACCAGTGCGGGATTTTGGTGAACTTTGAGTGCTCGTGATGTGCAAAATCCCACATGCCGTGTGCCGCATAGGCGACGGGTATCACCCATGGGTTGCCCCAGATGCCGATCAATGCCGCGCCGAGGAACAGGCATGCCGCGCCGATCTCGACACTGATTTGCCGGATGCTGCCCAGCTGCAATGCAAAACCCACATAGATCGCGCCGATGACTGCGATGACGACGCCGGCCAGTTGAACCGATTGCTCGTGCGAAATCAGCAGGTGAATCGGCAGCGACGCAAGGCCCAGCACCGCGCCGATGAGGCCCGCCGAATTGAACAGGCGTGACAAATTCATATCTTTGGTTCCCGTTCAAACAGGGCGCCGTCGGCCCATTGCCGATCCGCTGCGCGATCGCAGAAAACATAGAGTGCACTACTGATCTTCCGCTAGACGCAAATCCTGCCAAAATTTTTACACCCCGGACGAAGTTCCGGTACGCTACCCGAAAGGCCACACGCCGGAGAGCGTGCCAAAGGGGAGAATGGACAGATGGAAAATTGCTGGGGCGATGCCACGGAATATGACTATGCGGCGCTTGTTGCCGGTCTCAATCAATATCTGCGATTGCGCGCGACGCCGGTCGGTATGAAGCGTTTCAAGACGGTTGAGGCCATGTCGCAGGTCGAGAAGTTGCGCCGCCCGCCGGAAGGTGAATTGTTGGCCACAGACCAAATCGTCGGGCAGGCACGCTGGCTCGGCTATACTATCGGCATCACAATGGACAATCTGATGGGGCAGCAATGCGGTGCCGTTGTCGGCCTCGCCCCGCGCGATGAGGAGTTCCTCAACGGCAAACGTTTTCACGGTGTCTGGTATGGCGAGTTGGACGGGAGCGCGGAGCACCAGCGCGAAATGTCCTGCGCTTCCTACGGCGACTACGAAGGCCTTGTCGTATCCCCGCTTACTTCAAAGCGCATCGACAATCCCGACATCTGTCTCATCTATGCGACACCAGGCCAGATGATTACGCTGATGAACGGGCTTCAATATACAAACTACAAAAAGTATTCATTCACCTGCGTCGGTGAAAGCGCTTGTGCCGACAGCTGGGGCAATGCGCTCAAAACGGGCGAACCGTCGCTGTCCATTCCCTGCTACGCCGAGCGCAAATTCGGCGGCGTGCAGGACGATGAACTCCTCATCGCCCTGCCGCCGAAATTTTTACCGCAGATTGTCGATGGTCTCGCGGCACTCAGCCGCAACGGACTGCGCTATCCGATCCCCAATCATGGTCTCGACAAATCACCGATGGCGAGCATCGCCAAGAGTTACGGATAAGCCCCGCAAATGACCCATCAACGCAGTTGGATTGTCTGCTCCGCGCCGTCCGCCGTCACATCAAAGGCCGCCGCGCTGAAGTCGGGCGGTCCGCCGCTGGCTTTTGCGTCATTTGAAAAGGCATATGGTTCGGTTGGAATGCCGAAGGTCTTGTTCATCTCGCCATTCTTGTCGAGATCGTGAAACGCTTTGATCCCGTATTTGCCCGGCGCGGGTGCTGCGAGTTTCAATGTGAGGTCGGCAGCGTCGGCTGCAATGCGCGCGGCCACAATCCGCTCTTTGCCCTTCCAGCCCGCTTCGTCAAACAAGGCAACGATGATGTCACCTTCGGTGCTCTCTAGCCCCGCCACATGAACCGTTACTTCCGCGCCGTCAGCCCGCACGGGTCCGACACCAAATGTCAGCGCAACGGTGACAGCCGCCATCCATGCGCAAATATCACGTCCTGAAAGTTTCATCGGCTCCCCCCGATTGTCCGGCTTGCCGGGAGGTTTTGCGTAATGCCCCCCGTTTCGGCGTCAGCCTAGCCCTGAACATGAGAACCCACAAGCTCACTATCCGCCGCTCGCAACGCCCGAATTCTTTGCAAGACGCCGCGTCGCTATATTGCTAATCACATATGTCGGGACTGATTGGGGAACATGTGAAGTGACTGAAATCCGCCGCATCCGAGGGCGCTATCCGGCCTATACGCGCGCGCGCCTCAAAGCGTTCGGGGCCCGCCTTGCGCGGACGATCTATTCCGCAACAGCGCCTGTCACACGTATCGAGATGTCGGGACCGACGGAGCGCCTCTCATTTGCCGAAGCCGCTGCGCTCCCCTACCGCGATGTGAAGCTCGGCGAAAAACTCGGCCCCATCTGGTCCACCTATTGGTTCCGCGTCACGGTCACCGTGCCACCCGCATGGGCGGGTGCACCGGTTGATCTTCTCTGGGACTCGCGCTCCGAAGCACTCCTCTGGCTCGATGGTCGTTCCAGCCGCGGCCTCAACATCGGTCGCAGCGCCGCGCGCCTCACTGAAAGCGCGACGGGCGGCAAGACCATCACCTTCCATGTTGAAGTCGCCTGCAACCGCGCTTTCGGCGCGGTGGAAAGTTTCTCGCTCGCGGCCACCAGCGGCGAAGCCTATCAACTGACATGGTGCGAAATCGGCCGCCTCGACCGCGAGGCATGGTCGCTCTTTTATGATTACGACGTGTTGCGCCAGCTCGAAGCTGACCGCCAGCCCGCGCAGGTCCCGCGCTCGGTCGGCGAGGTCGCCACCAAAATCGTGCGACCCGCGCTCGACACCACTTGGTCCGGTCGCCTGATGCACGATCTCAACCGCGTTTGCAATGTGCTCGACCCGCATGACCGTTCAACATGGGCCGAAGGTCGCGCCATCCTCGCGGGGCTTCTTGCGGTGCGCAACGGAGACGTGGTGCATAATCTCTCCGCCATCGGTCATGCGCATATCGACACAGCATGGCTCTGGCCCATTGAGGAAACCCGTCGCAAATGCCAGCGCAGTTTCGCCACCGTCATAGCGCTGATGGACGAATATCCCGAATTCAAATTCGCCTGCTCGCAAGCCTATCAATATGCCGTCATCGAGGAGATGGACCCCGACCTCTTCGCGCGTATCCGCGCCAAGGTCGCGTCCGGTCAGTGGGTCGTTGTCGGCGGCAGTTGGGTCGAGCCTGATTGCAATCTGCCATCGGGTGAATCCCTCACGCGGCAATTCCTCTACGGCCAGCGTTATTTCGAACGCACGTTCGGTGCACGTTCCACCGTATTCTGGAATCCCGATGTCTTCGGCTATGCTGGTCAGTTGCCACAGCTCATGCGCGAGGCAGGCATGTCGCGTTTCCTCACACAAAAATTGTCATGGAACCGTTTCACTTCGCCGCCGCATCACAGTTTCCATTGGCACGGTCTTGACGGCAGTTCCGTGCTGGCGCATTTCCCGCCTGCCGACACCTATAACGGCGTCGCCAATATCGAGGAACTGCGCTACCACGCGGCGAATTACAAAGACGCTGACCGTTCCGCCGAGGCGCTCTACCTGTTCGGTCACGGCGATGGTGGTGGCGGCCCGACTGCCGGCATGATCGAAACCTTGCGCCGCACGAAAGACCTGCTCGGTTTGCCACGCAGCACGACGCGCACGCCGGATGAGTTTTTCGACCGACTTGAGCGCGAGGCCGAAGATTTTGCAGCCATCGAAGGTGAGATTTACTTCGAATATCATCGCGGCACCTATACCAGTCAGGCAGAAGTCAAACAGTTGAACCGCCTCTGCGAAGGCCGTTTGCAATCGCTCGAATATCTCACCACCGCAGCAATGCTTGCAGGCACAGCGCATCCCGACCGCGGTGCCATCGAGGCGCTATGGCGCGTGCTGCTTGTCAATCAATTCCACGACATTCTGCCGGGCAGCAGCATCGGCGAAGTCTATGTGCGCGCCTTGCGTGAGCTGCGCACGCTTGCCGATGATCTTGCCGTGCTGATGCAGAATGTACTCGACGGTCTGACAGACGGATCAAAAGCTGAGGACACACCGCTCAACCCTTTGGGCTTTGCTCGCTCGGGCCTTGCCGAAAAACCGGACGGCACACTGTATCACGTCACCGCCGCGCCCTTCTCTGTTGGCGAGGTCACACCATCGAGCGAGAGAGTATCCGTCAGTGAAGACGCCTCCGGCACCATCACGCTCGCCAGCAGCCAACTCACCGCGTCTCTCGCTACCGACGGCTTGCTCACCTCGCTTATCCATGCTGCCACAGGTCGCGAGGCGATGGCGTCGCCCGGCAATCGCATCATGCTTTATGATGATCGCCCGATTGATTTTGAAGCCTGGGACATTGACCCCTTCGCGCTCGAAACTGCACGCGATGCCGCACCTGCGCATAGTTGCACCATTCTCTCGCGCGGACCTTTGCGCGCCGAAGTGCAATTCGAGCGTCGTCTGGGCGCACGCAGCACGCTCATCCAGACCGTGCGTCTCGATGCCGGTGCCAATCATCTGGTGTTCGATACGTTCATCGAATGGCACGAGCGCCGCACGCTCGTCAAAGCCGTTTTTCCCGTCGATTGCCACGCCGCCAATGCGACATACGAAACCATGTTTGGCTCCGTCGAGCGTCCAACACATGCGAACACGGATGCCGATCTCGCACGTTACGAAGTCCCCGGCCACAATTGGGCAGACCTTTCCGAGCCGCACTTCGGCGTCTCGCTTCTCAGCGATGCCCGCTATGGCTATTCAACTTTCGGTAATCAGATGAGCCTCAGCCTTGTGCGCGGTCCACTCTCACCGGACCCCAAGGCCGATTTCGGCGAGCATCGCTTTCGCTACGCGCTTTATCCCCATGCCGGTGGCTGGCGCGAAGCGAATACTATCGCCGAAGCCGCTTGCTTCAACCGTCCGCTGCTTTGGACGCAAGGCGCACCCGCCGACATATTGCGCGCACCGCTCATCACATCATCTACCGGTCAGGTTGTTATCGATACAATTAAACCTGCCGAGGACGGCAATGGCTGGATCGTCCGGCTGTTCGAGAGCCACGGCGGCAAGGTCGAGACAACACTTTCGTTTGGTGTGCCGATCAGCGTGGTCACCACGAGCAATGCGCTCGAAGACCACATCGCCCCGCTCAGTGTTGGCGACAACACCTGCCGTCTTAATCTACGTGGTTTTCAAATCGTGACACTGCGGATCGCCTGATTGTCAGTCGTTGAGCACGCTGCTCACGACCTTACGTGCCTTTGCGCCGCTCACGCCGAGCAGCCGCAAAATGCTTTCGCAGACTTGGCTGGTCACCTTCGTGTCCCGACCGCCCTTCAGCTGTGTACGCATGGCGACGGCGATCAGCGCCAGAATCTGATCGACGAGAAGTGACGTCACTTCCACATCGAATTTGCCCTGTGCCACGCCGCGTTCCAGATCGGCGCGCAAATAGGTGTCGGCGTCTTCGCGTAATTGAGGCACATGGTCGGTGCCGCCCAGCACCACAGCGGCCCAGTCGGGCGCATCAACCACAATCTCGATAAACTGTGCCGTTGCTGTCACTACGCGCGTCGGTCCGTCTTCGATGCCCGCCATATCCGCGTCGAGTTTCTGGCTCACCTCCACAACAATCGCAAAGGCCGCTTCGCGCAGAATTTCGTCCTTGTCCTCGAAGTGATTGTAGAAAGTGCCGTTGGCGACATCGGCCGCCGTCGTCACATCTGTGATCTTCAGCGCTTCCATGCCTTTTTCGGCCACCACTTTGATGGCGGCGTCCACAAGGGCTGCGCGGGTGCGCAGCTTCTTGCCGCTGCCGCCCGCCTGCTCGCGAAAATGTCCGTGTCTCAAATTCTGACGCTCCAACTGAATTCAGTCGCAATCCTAGCCTGCTTCAGAGCTTGACAAAACTCATAAATGAGATATTTCTCAAAAATGAGGATACTCTCATTTTAGGTGCGATATGACCCGAACCCCGGTTTTGATCGTCGGCGCAGGCCCCGTTGGCCAGCTTTCGGCCCTGCTTTTGGCTCACCACGGCATTGCCTCGCGCCTCATCGACCGCCGTCCGCATCCCACATCTGCGCCCAAAGCCCATGCCGTCAATCCGCGCAC
>JAUSLL010000050.1 GCA_030649335.1 Parvibaculum sp.
AGTATCTTTTTCGACCTCTTCAACCGTCATATTGTAATGCGATGCCTCAGACGAATAGATGCGGAAAAGCGGCTCGCCTTTTTCGACCCGATCGCCAGCCTTCTTGAATAGATCAAGACCCGCGCCGCGACTAAGAGGCGCGCCCGCCAATCGCGCCAGTTGGGAAATGCGCAAGCAATCCAGCGATTGCACGACTCCATCGCGCTGCGCCAGTACATCCATCTGATGCGCACCCAGATCGGGATGCAACTTGGTTCGCCCCTGTGCATCGACCATGCGCTCCATCGAAGCCAAAGCCGCTCCGCTTCGCAAAAGATCTTCCGCCCTTGCTAGACCGCCTCCGCCACGCACCTCCGGATCATGTTCGATCAACAATCCGGCCAGCCAAAGCGCTTTGTCGCGCAGATCGCGCGGTGCGGTGGGTTCATTTCGTAACACAGCCATGACGTCACGCGCCTCAAGTACTGGACCGATACCGCGGCCAATTGGGCCGGTACCATCAGACACGACAACGTCGAGATTGAGGCCTACCTGATCGCCGACATACTCGAATATCTTCCGAAGTCGCATCGCTTCAATCGAGCTTTGAACCTTCGCCGTTGGTCCGATAGGCACGTCAATCAGAAGGTGCGTAGAGCCCGCCGCTATCTTTTTCGACAGGATAGAAGCGACCATTTGTTCACGAGTATCCAGATTTAGTGGGCGCTCGATACGAATGAAGATATCATCGACTGGCGAAAGATTGACATGCCCCCCCCAAACTAGACAGCCCTTGCATTCATCGACGATCCGGCGCATTTCGTCGACTGACACATCGACATTGGCAAGCACTTCCATTGTGTCAGCCGTGCCCGCGGGTGAGGTAATGGCGCGAGAGGAGGTTTTTGGAATATATAATCCGTGAGCAGAAACAATCGGCACGACAATCATTGACGTGCGATTTCCGGGAACGCCGCCAATACAATGCTTGTCCACAATCCTAGGCGAAGACCATTGCAACATTGTACCTGCTGCGGCCATCGCGCGCGTTAGATCAAGAACTTCCTTACTGGTCATGAAGCCGGCACAGCCGACAAGGAATGCCGCAATTTCGATGCTGGAATAGCGATAGGCAGCAATATCACTGACGATCTCATCAATCTGATGTGTCGAAAGTGTCCCGCCGGAAATTTTCACGCCGACCGATGTCAGGCTGTCCGGTCGCCGTGCAGGACAGATCGATACCTCTGTCCCTTCAGGCAGACCCATACGGCGAAAAGCCGGATCTGCGAGGCCGATTTCATCAGGTCCGACCAACGCCGTGTCATGAGTAATGTCCAGACTGGCAATTAGAACGCGGCCATCCCGAACAATTTCGAGCCGCTTGAACGCGCGAAAGGCCTGAGGCCGCAGGGCCGAGCAGGTTACCGACAAGACAGCGACATTTTCGTCAAAGGTATCCAGTGGAATTCGCCTGATCCGCAGCTTCATTGACATTTTTTCTTTCCAAATCGTCTCGTAAATCTGAACCGAGAAAGGGGCGGCATTCAAGGACAATGCGCCTCTTTCTAGGCCGTAGCGCCAGAGGCGCGTAGCAGGGCGGATCTGTAGGGCTGTACGGACTCGCGGGGCATTTTTCATGATGCCGATAGGCAGCAAGGAGGATGGGTCCAATGACCAAGGAAGAATGCGACATTCAGCGCGAGCTCAAGGTGCAGCGCCACTCTGAAAAGACCGGTCATGTAACTAAAACCTGCCGATACCTCGGCGTTGGCCGGTCAAGTTTCTATCGTTGGAAAACCGCTTTGGAGCAGCGCGGTCAAGCCGGGTTGGTCAACGCCAAGCCCATTCCAAAGAACCTGCCAACCAGACACCGCCCGAGATCGTTGACTAGGTTTTATACCTGCGCGGCAAATACCCCCTCGGATCGATCAGGATCGTTGGTACTTGGAGCGCTATCATGGCATCAAGACACGAGATGGGTGTCGCGTGAATTAGATGATGAATTTCCGTTTACGTCGGCTAATTAGGTTTGTGATGGAGCCTAGCCTCGGTCAGATCGCGCAAGTGAGCGGAGTACGTGATGTCATTTCCCGAACCCACTTTGGTTATTGTGGCTTCAGCTGGAAATTCCTCGCCGTTCTTTCTCATGCCGGTAATCGCTCCGCGTTGGCTCATCCATTGCGAGGCAATTTTGCCCTTACCAAATTTATCGATCATCGCGGCATGGTTCAGGCGGTGGCGTTCGGGCAGTAAGATGCTGAGTGACTTCCCAAGAATTTCATCAGCCTTGTAGCCGAATACTTTCTCCGCCTTGAGGTTGAAGAAAGTGATCTCTATGTTGGTGTCAACCGAGACGATGGCGTCTTCGGCGATCATCAATATGCGCGTGGCCTTGAGATTGGCGTCCTTGAAAGCCGCTTGTTCTGCGCGGTGGGCGGTGTTGTCGCGCACCGTAATGATAAAATGCGGCGTGTCTTTGAATTGGATTTCAACGACACGGACGTCGACCGGCATTTCGTGCCCAGATTTTGTCTGACCGATAAGGTCAAGAAAACGTGCTTGTGTGTAGTCGGGTTCCGAGGCCCAGCGCTGCAACCATTTGACGGGATCGGCACGACGACCCGGTGTTTGCGGGACAAGCATAACTATGTTCTTGCCAATTACCTCGTCCGATTTGTAACCCATCAAACGTTCTAATGCCCGATTGATATAGGTGATCTCACCCTTTGGCGTTGTAACAATAATAGCTTCGGGGGCGTTGGTGACAATGGTTGCATAGAAAGTCTCGGATGCGCCGTCATTGCCTCTGGTCATGTCGTTCCTGCCTGGTTCATCTTCTGTTCATCCTTATGACTAGCGGGGAGAAGGTGGCCCACTCCGATCCGCGCGACCTGAGTGGGCGCAGACTCCTACTCGGCAGCAGCAACGTCGTCTGTCGGGTGACCGCCTTCCATGGCATTGAGGACACGCGGGTCATCGAAGATCGGAATGCCTGCTTCTTCGTATTTTTTCAGCACCGTCGGTGTAAGAAGGCCTACGCGGGCAATTGCTGGCATCATCAGGTCTTTCAGCGCATGAACCTGTCCCGGTGGTAATGTCTGAGCGATGCCATCTTCTTCGGCCTCCTTGAGGCCCTTAAAAAAATCCTCTGCATCAATGTTGCTGTTTTCCAGAACCTGCATGAAGCCAGGGTCAACCTTGTTGGCTATGGTGCCAGAGGTCTGTGCGTTCACAAGGATATTGACCGCGTTGAAGGCGAACTCGGCGAGGTCTTCCACGTCGTCTTTGTGGAGGTCCTTGATCACCGGGCCGAGGAAAACGTGGCCAAAGGATACATGGCGCGATTCATCGCGCATGACGTTGAAGGTCAACTGCTTCAGAAGCGGGCAAGTGGTTGAGC
>JAUSLL010000077.1 GCA_030649335.1 Parvibaculum sp.
AATCACCGACGACAATGGTGTCGAACTGCCTGCCGATGGTAAAGCCTTCGGCCATCTGATGGTGCGCGGGCCTGCCGTTGCCGGGGCGTACCTCAAAGGTGAGGGCGGAAATATTCTCGATGCGGATGGTTGGTTCGACACAGGCGACGTGGCGACGCTCGACGCTGACGGTTACATGCAGATCACGGACCGCGCCAAAGACGTCATCAAGTCCGGCGGCGAATGGATTTCATCCATCGAGATCGAGAACATCGCGGTCGGCCATCCCAAAGTGACAGAAGCAGCCGTCATCGGCATTCTCCATCCCAAATGGGACGAGCGCCCGCTGCTTATCTGCATTCCCAAGGAAGGTGAAAACCCGACGAAGGAAGAAGTGCTGAAATATCTGGAAGGCAAGATCGCCAAATGGTGGATGCCCGACGATGTTGTCTTCGTCGATGAAATTCCGCACACAGCGACAGGCAAGATCCAGAAGCTGACGCTGCGCCAGCAGTTCAAAGACTACAAACTGCCGACCGCAAGCGCGGCGGAATAATTCGGCCGGATTGGAAACAGAAGAATGAACGATCAATCACGTTTGGCAATCTGGGGTTCCAGGCTCGCCATTCTCGCGCTGGCGGTGCTTTTCATCAGCATCGTCGCTCTGCGCTTCGACCTGATGGCATTCCGCACGCCGCTGCTGGGCATCGCGGTTGCAGGGCTCTTGGGCCTCATCGCGCTCATCGTGTCGCTCATCGGGCTTATCTCGGTGCTGCGTGGCAAGCGTTTGGGTCTCACCACGGCGCTCATCGGCATCGTGGTGGCCCTCGTCGCCGCTACACCTTTCACGACCTCGTTCATGAAAGGCCGCAGCGTGCCGCAGATTCATGACATCTCGACGGATCTGGCAAACCCGCCGCAATTCGTGGCCATCGTGCCGCTGCGGGCAGAAGCGCCCAATTCGCTTGATCGTGCAGAACCTGCCGATCTTGCCGAGCAGCAAGCCAAAGCCTATCCGGCTCTGGCCCCTGTCGCGCTCGACGCGCTTCCCGGCAAGACCTTCGAAGCCGCGCGCGACGTTGTGAATGACATGGGTTGGGAACTTGTTTCAGCAGCACCCGATGCCGGCCTCATCGAAGCCACCGCTACCACAAGCCTCCTGCACTTCAAGGATGATGTGGCCATCCGCATCACCGAAACGGACGCAGGCGGATCAATCGTCGACGTGCGTTCCGTCTCCCGCGTCGGCAAGAGCGACCTCGGCGCCAACGCCGCCCGCATCGACGCCTTCATCGCGGCACTGAAAGCGAAGCTGGCGTCGTAATCTTTTTACACCGTGATGCGCGGGCTTGACCCGCGCATCACGTCCTGGCGACAAAGGCAGACGTGGATGGCCGGATCAAGTCCGGCCATGACGATTGGTGAAATGGACAATCACAAAAAACTCTTCGGGAAAACTTCACCTCCCCCTCGAGGGGAGGTCAAAAAATCTCCTTGAGATTTTTTGGGTGGGGGCATCGCGGGGATTAATATTCCTGTGGAAAACCAGACCCTATCCCCGAGCGAGAATTACTTTCCGCGCGCCTAATCCCGCACAAAAAACATCTCCCCGCATTTCGACCGGCCCCACTCAGTCGGCCTCGAACTCCACGCATACCCTCGACATGGAAAGGCTCGAATTCCGACAGGAAAACCTCGGAAATTCGAGCCAATTTCGAGCCTCATTCGAGGGTCAGAAGCGGGGATTACTCACGTCAGTCGCCACTCGGCATCCATGCGCGGCTCACCATCCGTGACGATCCGGCCGTCTTCGATCATGCCCAGAACATGGGCGAAAACCGAACGCGCCGCCGCCGGATAAAGCCGTGAATCCACCGCCGCATAAATCACCGGCACCATGTCTTTAATCCGTGTACGACCTTCTTTGATCTGCGCGATGATCGAGGCTTCGCGTTCCTCGCGATGCGCGATGAAAGATTTGACGAAAGTTTTCGTATCCTTGATCGCCGGTCCATGCGTCGGCCAATAGATTTCATCATCGCGCTCAAGAAGCAGACGCAGCGACTTCATATAGTCATGCATATTGCCATCGGGCGGGCTGACGATACTGGTGGACCAGCCCATCACATGATCGCCGGTGAAGAGAGCTTTCTCTTCTTTCAGCGCAAAACAAATATGGTTCGACGTGTGGCCGGGCGTGTGAACGCACTCAACAGTCCAGCCGTCACCTTCGATGATGTCGCCGTGGCGCACTTCAACATCCGGCACAAAATCCATGTCGCCGTCTTCTTCACCCTGACCGCCGCCGTGCGGACCGTAACCATAGGTTTGTGCGCCGGTGAGTTTTTTGAGTGGAGCGGCAGCAGGCGAGTGATCGCTATGCGTATGCGTGATGAGAATATGGCTGACCGTTTCGCCTTCGAGCGCGCGCATCAAAGCTTCGACATGAGCATTGATCATCGGGCCGGGATCAATGACCGCGACCTCACCGTGGCCGATGATATAGGTGCCCGTACCTTTGAACGTGAAGGCGGAGGGGTTCTCGGCCACGACGCGCCGGATGAGCGGCGAAATTTCATCCGCGTCGCCATAATTGAATTCGATTTCGCGCACGTAAGGGATTTGTACGGCCATTGATTTTAACTCCGGCAAAACATTTCCGACACAATGTCAAAGCTCTGTCGATTAGTCCATCACAGCGAGTTTGTAGAGTTCGGGATCGATCTGGAATAGCTGGTCGCTCGCTCGTCGCATAGAAATAACCGATGATGAGGACTTCGCAGAACTCTCTTGTCGATACAAGTTGGCGAATGCCTCAGGACGATCCGCAGGGCTGCAGCGGTCCGATGTTGGCCTGAAGCCGCGTCAGAAGTTCGATCAACTGGTCGCGCTCTTCGTCGCTTATGCCTTTCAGCACCACGGCATAGGTCTCGTCGGCCACATCCCAGATTTGTTCGAGCACAGGCGCTGCCTGCGCCGTCAGATACAGGCGCTGCGCGCGTCGGTCGTTCGGATCAGGACGGCGCTCCACAAGCTGCGCAGCGACCAGCTTGTCGATAAGACGGGCAACCGTGATCGGCTGCACATCAAGCCGGTCCGCAAGGCTCACCTGATTGAGCCCTTCGTTGCGCGAGAGATGGGCCAGCGCGCGCCATTGCGCTTGTGTGAGCCCCAGATGGGTCAGGCGTTCGTTGAAGATGCGGCGCAGCATCCGTGAGGTGTCGCTGACGAGAAACCCGATATTCAGGCCGGGATTGCGCGGGGGTATGGTCATGTTCATTGGCTTTAGCTAGCAGTACTGTTTAAGGGGCTTACACTTAATGAGTAATGCTTAGTATATGGTTTGAGCTTGCTGCCCTTCAAGAGCGGAAGACTGCAAAATTCACCTGTTAATACGACCAGATGGTTGCGAACCTTGAGACAGCGGCAGCTAGATGCTGCGACCGGCGGCTTCCCAAAAGGGCGCACGGAGCTTGCGCTTGAATATTTTTCCCGAATCCTCGCGTGGCAGATCCATGTGGAATTCGACCTGCTTCGGCACCTTGTAGCCTGCGATTCGCTCGCGCAAAAAGGCCCGAACCTCGGCTTCGGTGATGGACGCGCCGGGCAGACGTTGAACCACCGCAAAGACTTGTTCGCCGAATTCCTCGTCCGGAATGCCGAAGACTGCGCAATCATTGACGCCGGGCATCTTGTGCAATTCGGCTTCGATCTCGGCCGGATAGATATTGACCCCACCGGAGATAATCATGTCCTTGGCGCGATCGCACAAATAGAGAAAGCCGTCATCGTCGAGATAACCGACGTCGCCGAGCGAGATCAGGCCTACCTTTTCCGCGCGTCGGCGTTTTTCATCGTCGCCGTGATAGGTGAAATCGGGCAGGGAATGCATGCGGCAAACAACTTCGCCGATCGCTCCTTTGTCCAGTTCCTTGCCGTCGTCGGAAATGACGCGCACGTCGGCGGCGGCGAAGGCTTTGCCGACCGTACCGGGATGAGCGAGCCATTCTTTTGAATCGCAAAACACAACAGCGCCGGTTTCGGTGCCGCCGTAATACTCATAGATCACCGGCCCCCACCATTCGATCATCGCCTGTTTCACATGCACAGGGCAGGGGGCTGCGGCATGCACCACGAAGCGCAGGGACGACAGGTCGTATTTCTTTTTCACATCGTGGGGCAGCTTCAGCAGGCGGACGAACATGGTCGGCACCATGTGTAAATGCGTTACCTTGTATTTCTCAATCATTGAAAGAAGCTCTTCGGGATCGAAGCGCGGCTGCAAAATGCAACTCGCTCCGAAACGAAATGCAAAAAGACCATAGGCATTAGGCGCGGAGTGATACATGGGGCCGGTGACGACCGTGACCATATCTGTCGGATTGCCATACTTGGGATCAAAGCCCATCACGTGTCCGATGATGGTTGACCATGCGATAGCTTGTTCAGCATCGGGTGTCGCGCGACGCACGCCTTTGGGGTGGCCTGTCGTGCCAGACGTATAGATCATTGTACCCGGTGCTTCGTCCGGGCCTTTTGTCTTCGGCGGAAAATCAGCGAGCCATTCGTGCCAGAGCAGCACGCCCGACGGCGGCACACATGTTTCTTTCGACAACCCATAAGCAGTTATGATTTCAGCGGGGGTTTCGACGATGAAAACCGGCACATCTTTTGGCAATGCCTTGGCAATCGGGTGGTAGAGATCGGCGTGAATAATGATCGCCTTGGCGCCTGAATTATTGAAAATATAGGCGGCTTCATCAGGTGAATTATGCCAGTTGGCGGGCGTTGAATATGCACCGACAAGGCCAGCGGCGACCGAGACTTCAAAGAATGCAAAGTCGTTGCGCAGATAAATAGCAACGACGTCGCCCGGACCGATACCGAGCGTTGCAAAGCCGCTGGCAGCGCGTGCCGCGTTGGTATTGAGCGTCGCAATATCAGCATTGCGTTCGCCGGACCGCATAATGGCTGTCATATCGAATATCCCCCAACTGGCATTGTCTTCTTTTTTCAAAGACTAGCAGGGCCACACCCTTTGAAAATGAGAATTTCCCAAATTCGCCATTTCACCGACGCATTGTGGACACAACCGACCCCGAACATCCGCCCGACACCATTACGGGTAACTAACTTTTGCAACCGTTGCAGTCGGCTCGCGCCTGCAATCACACCGGATGCCACGGAGGTGACCATGCGCCTTTTAATCCTCATTCTGCTTGTATTGCTGGTGGCAGGTGCTCTGCCAACCTGGCCCTACAGCGCCAATTGGGGCTATTACCCCAGCGGCGGACTCGGCACCATTTTGATTGTGCTGCTGGTACTTTTATTGCTCGGCGTCATTTGACGTCGCGTAGAGAAGGCACTTTGTTTAACGACGGCTCAAAGGAGATTTCAATGCTACGCAATATGATGATCGGGATGGCGTTTTTGCTTCCGCTTGCAGGCGGGCTCGCCGCCTGTGACGAAAAGGGCCCTGCAGAAGAGCTGGGTGAGAAAATTGATGATGCAGGTCAGTCGATGAAAGATGCGATCGATCCGCCCGGTCCGGTTGAAAAAGCCGGCCGTAGCATTGACGACGCGCTGACCCCTGACAATTGAGTCAGTGACGCGACCACGAATGACAAATGCCCGCCCCGATTGATCGGAGCGGGCA
>JAUSLL010000080.1 GCA_030649335.1 Parvibaculum sp.
CTGGGTACCGACGAGTGGGAAAACCACTTCTACGAACCGATATTTGATCAAAATGACCTCTTCGGTGAGAGTAATGACAACAATCGCAGAACAGCAAACACGCACGGGATTTTGTCTTATGTCGAAAAGCGCCTGGAAACACTTTTTCCGTACGTAGCGCCACCCAAGGTGTTGCTCGGGCCAAATAACGCGCCGCTCTATGCACTCTTCTTGACCGTTTCAAACAACAGCGAAAAGGCAAAGGCACTTGCTAAGCGGATATCTCGTAACTTGTAGAAGGATACTCATCCCACGTCCGACCGTTGAGCACACGACCAGCAGCTTTTTTGTTCTTCCCACCCCATTGCTTAAAGAAAAATGCCGTACTCTGACGACGACAGAGGCGTTCGATTTCCTCAACCCAAAGCGTCTCCATAGGACGAGCATTCGGACCGCTTTCGCCGCCCACAATGGCCCAGTGAATGTTCTTCAACTTTGCTTTGGAGACAGACCCGATCAGCGGCTCGAATGAGACAAAGCGGATTGCCGCAGGGACTTTCCGGAGTTCGTCCAATCGCCATATGACGTTGGCATCTTCGACGCTTGTTCCAAGCCAGACATTTGGCAAAACAGGAAAGTCGCCCGCCAAGATCTCGGCCATGCGTTCAGGGCGTTTGGTCAGTATCTGATAGGTGTGTCGCGGCGTCGCCGCCATCACGTCCCACACCTTGCGAATGAAGTCCGCAGGTACGTCCGGATGAAAAAGGTCCGACATCGAATTGACAAAGACCTTGCGGGACCTGCGCCACTTTAAAGGCGCGTCGAGCGAACTGTGATCGACCCGAACTTTGCCGGTCCAAACATAGCGTTTGCCACTTTTGCGCGTCAGGCCTTCGTATTTTTCAACGCCCATGGCCTCAAGGCGCGCCGCCATGCGCATGGCGTAGCAATTCGTACAGCCCGCCGTCGCAACGGCACATCCCGCCACGGGGTTCCAAGTGGCATCAGTCCATTCGATCGATGTTTCGGCCATTCCACCCTCCTGCGTGCGAATCAGAAATTGAAGTGAATCACCTCCGGAGTCTGGCCTCAACGCCTTTGTTTCTGCGGGTGACCCTCGGATTAATAGTCTCACGCTCTACCCGCGCGCCCATCCATCCCCAACCATTTTGTCGCAGTGCAGCATCTGACCTTGACCTTTGTTTGGAATGCCTCTAAATATCATTTCACAGTTTGGAGCAATTCCAGATACTCCCCATAAAGTCAGTTCAGGAGCCAATTATGAGCGTTCTCGTCGGCAAAGCCGCCCCCGATTTCACAGCCGCCGCCGTGCTTGCCAACGGCGACATCGTCGAGGATTTCAACCTCAAGGCGCACCTCAAGGGCTCATACGGCCTCGTCTTCTTCTACCCGCTCGATTTCACCTTCGTTTGCCCGTCCGAAATTCTCGCCTATTCCAACCGCGTGCCGCAGTTTGAAAAGCTGAATGTAAAGGTGGTTGCGGTATCCGTAGATAGCCAGTTCACACATAGCGCCTGGCGCAATACGTCCCCCAAGGACGGCGGCCTCGGCCCTGTGAAATTCCCCATGGTTGCCGACATGACCAAGCAGATCGCGCGCGATTATGACGTGCTGATCGAGCAGGACGGCGTGGCGCTGCGCGGCACCTTCCTCATCGACCGCGACGGCATTGTCCGCCATCAGCTGGTGAACGACCTGCCGCTCGGCCGTAACGCCGACGAGGCGCTGCGCATGGTCGACGCGCTGCAGTTCCACGAAGAAAACGGCGAAGTCTGCCCCGCAGGCTGGAACAAAGGCGACGAAGGCATGAAAGCCGACGCGTCCGGCGTTGCCAAATACATGGGCGCCCATTCCGAAGCCCTGTAAGACTTCCGATCAGGCGGCTGCCTCCCTATATTAGGGGGGCAGCAGCCCCATCCGCCCGATTCATCCCCTGCCCTAGCTTGCGAAGTTAAAGATCATGTCCGACACAAAGCATTCAAAAGTCATCATCATCGGCGGCGGCGCTGCGGGTTACACGGCGGCGATCTATGCTGCGCGCGCCATGCTGGAACCCACCCTCATTCAGGGCATCCAGCCCGGCGGTCAGCTGACCATCACGACGGACGTCGAAAACTATCCGGGCTTTGCCGAGGCCATTCAGGGCCCCTGGCTGATGGAGCAGATGGAAGCGCAGGCGCGCCACGTCGGCACCAACATCGTCGCGGACACGATCACCAATGCTGACCTTTCAAAGCGCCCCTTCCGCCTCACCGGCGACAGCGGCACGATTTACACGGCGGATGCCGTGATCGTGGCGACAGGCGCACAGGCCAAATGGCTGGGCCTGCCTTCGGAGCAACATTTTCAGGGCTTCGGCGTTTCGGCTTGCGCGACATGCGACGGGTTTTTCTATCGCGGCAAGGAAGTGCTCCTCGTCGGCGGCGGCAACACGGCTGTTGAGGAAGCGCTGTTCCTCACGAACTTTGCCTCCAAGGTCACGGTCATCCACCGCAAGGATCATTTCCGCGCGGAAAAGATCATGCAGGAACGCCTGTTCAAAAATCCCAAGATCGAAGTGGTCTGGGACAGTGTTGTCGATGAAGTCGTCGGCGACAGCGATCCGCTGGGCGTGACGGGCGCGAAAGTGACGAATATCAAAACCGGCGAGACACGCGTGTTGCCCGCCCATGGCATTTTCATCGCCATCGGTCACAAGCCCGCAACGGAACTTTTCGAAGGCCAGCTCGACATGAAGTCGGGCGGCTATCTGAAAGTCGTGCCCGGCACGACCACGACAAATATTCCCGGCGTGTTTGCAGCCGGCGACGTGACGGATGATGTGTACCGTCAGGCTGTGACGGCGGCCGGCATGGGCTGCATGGCGGCACTGGAGTCGGAGCGGTTTCTGGCAGCCGAAGAAGCAGGCCACGCGCAGGCGGCTGAGTAAGAAAACAAACCCCTCACCTTACTTCCCCTCCCCCCTCCTTTCTTTTCGCGCCTACGCGCGGGTGAGGGGGCGGGCTTTTAGTGTCAAGCCACCTTGAGCAAACCCAGCAACTCATTCATATCGCTGAACACATACGCGCCCTCCTGCGCAAGCCCGTCGGCATCCGTATGCGGATCTCCGGCATAGCCGAGCACCGGCATACCAGCGGCGACCGCGGCCTGCACGCCCGGCAGACTGTCTTCAATCACCACGCATGACGCGGGCGCAAAGCCCATCGACTTGGCCGCGAAGAGAAACAGGTCCGGCCACGGCTTGCCGCGCCCGACCTGCTCGAAGCTGAACAGCACATCATCGACCAGCGGCAACAGACCGGAGCTTCCCAGTGTGAAGCGCATCTTCTCAAACTTGCCGGATGAGGCGACGCAATAAGGGATCTTGCGGGCCTTCAAGGCGAGCAACACATCGCGCACATGCGGCACAGCTTCGATGCCAACGGAAAAAGCCTTCAGCGTTTCATCGCGGATGAAATCCACCCAATCGGTCCGCAGCGGCCTGCCTATTTCGCGTTCAACATGCGCCATCACCGCTTCCATGGTCTTGCCAAGAAACAGGCGGCGGCTTTCCTCATAAGTGATGGAGAGGCCTTCATCGACCAACACACGCACCAGCATGCGATTGGCGATCGTCTCGGTGTCCACGAGCACACCGTCGCAATCGAAAATCACCAGAGATGGGGGAGCGGATAAGGGAAAGGCCATGCTCACCTTATCGGTCAGCATGGCCTCAATCGCAATTCACGTTTCGTGACGATCTATATCAGACCGCCGGATCAGCAATCCATTTACGTTTCTTGGCGATACGAATGGCACCCGCCACGAGACCGACGCTGAGGAGAAGGCCACCAAGAACAATGATGTGGGGCAAATTTCCGGTATTCGGCAACACGGCCATTTCCGCCACCTCTTCGTAGAACTCAACGAGAATGACGGCGATGAGCGACGTCGCGATGGTCGAATAGTCTTTGATGATGACCTTGCGGAAATTGAAGCTCATCCCATCGACCGCTTTGCTAAACAGCGAAAAGCGCGGAACCCAGCGCGGCACGTCACGGCAATAAGCCTCATAGCCTGCACCGAACTTGTCCCGCAGATAATTTTCTTCCGTGAGGATGATCGCCTGATAGATGAAGGCAAAGAGGCCAATGCCAAGCATCATCACCAACGGATCACCGTGCATCAGGAACACGCCGACATAGATCAGCATGTTGCCAACATAGAGCGGATTGCGACAGATACCGAAAATGCCATCGGTGACGAGATCTTCCGCATAGACTTTCTTATTAAGCCCGCCGCGCTTGATATAGACGTAGCCGATGACGAGACCGCGAAAAGCAAGGCCCGCCACGACAAGCGCCACGGCCACAATGTCTTTCAGAACTTCAAGCTGCTCGCTTTCAAACACTTTGCTGGGCGGGACCGCGACCAGCGCAAGCGCCACAAGGATGAGCGGAAAGAGGCCGTCGCGAAACTTGAAGAAGAACGTACCGATACGAACCATAAAACTGTTTTGCATTTTCAATCTTCTTATTTGACGGCAATGATGCCGCAGAAATTATACCAGCGGAAGAAAGGCTCCACCTTGCGGAACCCTGCTTCCTTAAGCAGCTCGACGTTCTCTTCGAGACGGTAAGGGATCAGCACATTTTCCAGTGCTTCACGCTTCTTGGCGATTTCCGTTTCCGAATAACCGTTGCGCCGCTTGAAATCGTAATAGTGATTGATGAAAAGCCGATTGAAGATCGTGTCTTCGCTCGTCAGCTTTTCGATCAGGATCAACGCGCCATTCTCATTAAGGCCGTTGTAAAACATCTTCGTAATACGATCGCGATAAAGAGGACGCACAAATTGCAGCGTCAGCAGCATCGTGATGACGCTGGCATTGTCCACGAAGAAACCCTGATGCAGATCGGCATTCACAAATTCCATCGCACGGGTCACGCCCATTGCTTTGACCTTCTCTTCGGCCTTGGCGAGCATGTCGGCCGAATTGTCGATGCCGATAAACTTGACCGACGGATCGACCGCGTCGTTCATTGCGAGCATCGTCGTCGCGGTGGAACAACCGATATCGTAGAGATTACTGTTGGGGGTCGCGAAATCGCCTGCCAACTCGCAGACCATGCGCTGCATTTCTTCGTAAAAGGGAACGGAGCGGCTCACCATGTCGTCAAAGACATCAGCCACGCCAGCATTGAACCTGAAATCACCGACCGGATTACTGCCGGTCTCAAAGAAAGTGTCCTTATTTACTTTGTTCAACAGCGGTGTGACTTTGGAATCGCTCATGCTCAGCCCGTTTCTGCCAGACGCGTTGCCCGCGGCCAATTGATGAAGCCCGAGCTCCATACCGCGACGAAACAGACCACTTGGCATCATCCGATGCAATGCAAACTTAAGCCCCGATACGCGGCAACGTATCGGGGCTCAAATCGCGCGGGCACTAGCCCTATGCAGGCTTATAGTTAACCAAGCATCGAACGCAGCATCCATGCGGTCTTTTCCGACGCTTCCATGCGCTGCGTCAGCAGATCGGCAGTCGGCTCGTCATGCGCGGCATCTGCCGCTTCGAAGATCGAGCGCGCCGTGCGCGTCACCGTCTCATGGCCTTTGACGAGATTTTTGATCATCTGCTCGGCAGACGGCACATCCTCGTCTTCATCGATCTTGGTGAGCTTGGCATAGGACTTGTAACCGCCGGCGGGGAAACCCAACGAACGGATACGTTCGGCGATAAGGTCGATGGCCAGCCACTGTTCATTGTACTGCGTCTCGAACATCAGATGCAGCGTGTTGAACATCGGGCCGGTGACGTTCCAATGATAATAATGCGTCTTATGATAGAGCATGTAGGTGTCAGCGAGCAAACGCGACAAGCCGTTGGCGATTTCTTTACGTTCTTTTTCGGAAATGCCGATATCGATTTTCATGAGGGAGGCCTCCGTGCTGGGGTCACTAATTCAGTGTGAAAACTATAGAACGAAACTCTGTCGAGAGGATGCGGCAATTGTGACAATAAAAAGGCCCCGGCGCGGGAGCGTCAGGGCCTTTCCAAATGGTCGCATAATTAATCAGCGCAGGTTGGCGCAGAACCGCTGGATACGTTCGCAGGCCGCCGTCAGTGCTTCCGTCGAAGTCGCATAGGAAATGCGGAAGAAGGGCGAGAGACCAAAGGCTTCGCCATGCACCGTGGCAACGCCTTCTTCTTCCAGCAATGCTTCAACGAAATCCTGGTCATTGCTGATCAGCTTGCCCTTGGGCGTCGTCTTGCCGATGCAACCCGCGCAAGACGGGTACACATAAAACGCGCCTTCCGGCGTCGGGCATTTAATGCCTTTCGCCTGATTGAGCATCGACACCACAAGGTCACGGCGGTCTTTGAAGACAGCCGCACGCTCAGGGATGAAATCCTGCGTGCCGTTCAAAGCTTCGACCGCGGCCCATTGCGAGATCGACGTCGGGTTTGACGTGGACTGGCTCTGGATCGTTGTCATCGCCTTGATGAGTTCGACAGGACCGGCGCAATAGCCGATGCGCCAGCCGGTCATCGAATAGGCTTTCGAGACGCCGTTCATCGTCAGTGTACGATCATAAAGCTTCGGCTCCACCTGAGCGGGCGTTGCGAACTTGAAACCGTCATATGACAAATGCTCATACATGTCGTCGGTGAGGATCCAGACATGGGGATGCTTCACCAAAACGTCGGTGATCTTTTTCAGTTCGGCTGCCGTATAGGCCGCGCCCGTCGGGTTTGACGGCGAGTTGAAGAAGAACCACTTGGTCTTCGGCGTGATGGCTTTTTCGAGCACTTCGGGCTGCAGCTTGAAGCCTGTTTCCATGCCCGCTTCGACAAACACAGGTGTGCCGCCCAACATCGCCACGATGTCAGGGTAGGACACCCAATAGGGTGCCGGAATGATGACTTCGTCGCCGGGGTTCAGCGTCGCGGCCATGGCGTTGTAAATGATCGGCTTGCCGCCGGGCGCGACGAAGCACTGCGCGGGCTTATAGTCGAGCCCGTTCTCGCGCTTGAATTTCGCGGCAATCGCCGCCTTCAATTCATCGATGCCGCCGACGGCTGTGTATTTTGTCTCGCCGCGATTAATCGCGTCGATGGCGGCGGCCTTGATGTTGTCCGGCGTGTCGAAATC
The DNA here is from genome assembly GCA_030649335.1 of Parvibaculum sp. Classification (GTDB taxonomy): domain Bacteria; phylum Pseudomonadota; class Alphaproteobacteria; order Parvibaculales; family Parvibaculaceae; genus Parvibaculum. Next base: position 7,137 of record JAUSLL010000080.1, read on the forward strand.
GGGTTCGCCAGCGCCGAGCCCGATCACATCAACGCCCTGCGCTTTCAGATCGCGCGCTTTCTGAGTCGCGGCAATGGTTGCCGACGGCTTGATGCGCTTCAGCGTATCCGAAAGGAAGGCCATGATATGTTACTCCGGTGTTGTGAGGGGGTGGTCAAAACGGCTGAAACCTATGCCTGCTTGCCCGCCCGCGCAACAGTCGGAAGCAGCCAAATCGCCGCGTCTTGATTAAATTCCCACGAATCCGGCGATTGTCACCTCTTGGCCACGCCGCGCATCAACGTGGCGAGCGCCGCATCACCACCCGATGCATCAATGCCGGAGGCAGCGCCCGCCCTGTCGGCTTCGCTCATATTCTGACCGAGCTTCCACTTGCCCTCGACACGGGCCATCGGCACTTCGAAAGCGACAAGCGCACCGAGCAGCGCATCGCGCCTTTCCACAGCCAAACCATCCATCGACCAGGGTTGCGACAGGTCACTCTCGAAATGACCGGTCAGCGTCGCGATTACCTCAAGTGTCCGCTCCGGCGTCACAAGACGCGGCACGCCGTAAACATGCACGGCGGCATAGTTCCATGTCGGCACGCGCCCCTCGCTCGCATACCAGTTGGGTGAGACATAACCATGCGGTCCCTGAAAGACGACAAGCGCTTCAGCCGCCCCCTCAAACATCTGCCAATGCGGATTGGCCCGCGCCATATGGGCGATGAGAATGTCTTCGTCCCCCCGCCGCTCGACAAGAAACGGCAGATGCGAGGCAAGCGGCGCACCAGCGCCACCCGAGACAAGAACACCGAAAGGAAAAGCCGCGATCAACCCGGCAATCGTATCCGTGTCGCTTTCAGCAAAATACTTCGGGATATACATGGAAGATTACTCCGGTCGGCATTCGTTTCAATCAGTGCGGCTCAGATGCAGCACCAGCGCCACGAGAAGCGCCAGTGAGCCGACGATATCGGCCATGACGACTTTGGCCACGAAGCCATTGTAGCCGCCCTCCGCCCAAGCCAATGCGACAAAGCCCAGCATGGAAATGAAGCCCGCCGCGAAAGCGAGCCCCCGCCATTCCGGCACAAAAGCGGCAGACATGATGAAGCCACCGACAAGGCCGAACATGAGCGCACGGTGACGCATGAGGATGGTGAGATCGGCACCATCGACCGGCAATCCGTAAAGCGCCGCAAGACGCGCCGATCCCTGAAGACCGATCAACGGATAGAAATTGAGGAAGCCGACAAGCAACAAAATGGAGGCGATGGCGATGTTCATGACGCGGCTTCCTCCGGCGCGCCCGTGACCAACGTCAAAGGGATGACGCCTGCCCAGACAGGCAAGTCCATGTCTTCCGCATCATCATTGGGTCCGCCTGCACGCAGTTTGGCGACGACCTGCTTCAGCGGGATCGCCAGCACATCGGTGGCCTTCAACTCCTGCGCATTCGCTTTGCGCGTCGTCGCGCTACGGCCTGCCTCCACGCGCTCAACAAAGAGATCAAACGCGGCGAGCTTTTCACCAACAGGTAAAACCGTGCCCTGCCCGTGCACCATCACCGAGCGATAGTTCATCGAATGGTGAAACGCCGAACGCGCCATCACCAACCCGTCGAGCAATGTCACGGTGAGGCACAAAGGCGCGCCGTCGCAAAGCTTGCGCATGAAGCGGCTCTTGCGCGACGCATGCACCAGCAAGCGCTCACCGTTGCGCACATAATACATGGGCAGCGCGACCGGCCCCGCGTCCGCCATGAAGGCGACATGGGCTACATACCCTGCGTCGAGAATGGCGTGCACGGTCTCGCGGTCGTAATGCCCGCGCGCCGCCGTCTGGCGCAAGCGATGCGCGGCCAATATGTCGTAATCACTCATCGGTTTGTCCTTTAGCCCGTCAGCCTTCAAGCGTCCGCTTGGGACGGGCGAGCAATTCCCCGCCGCAATTGGGGCAGGTGTTGCTCATCGCCGTCGCGCAATCGGGACAGAAGGTGCATTCAAAGCTGCAAATGCGCGCCTCACCCTTTTTCGGCGTCGGGGCGGCGCATTTTTCACATTCCGGTTTCATCTCAAGCATGGCGACCCTCTGCGCTTGTCTGAATTGGCTTCTTGTTTCACTCAAAATTGGCCCTACCTAAAGGTCCAATCGACAGATTATGATAGGGCCATAAAAATCAGGGGTTTCCCATGCTTCGTTCGCCCTTGCCGCTCGGCACACTCGACCTCGATCCGGCGGCCACCGTGCCGCTCTATCGACAGCTCTATGACAGCCTGCGCGGAGCCATTCTCGACGGGCGGCTGGCGGCGGGCG
>JAUSLL010000096.1 GCA_030649335.1 Parvibaculum sp.
GTCCGCCCGCGCGCGCCACCGAAGGCCGAACCCTTCCACACGCGCCCCGTCACGAGTTGGAACGGCCGCGTTGAAATTTCCTGCCCCGCGCCCGCCACGCCGATCACCGTGGAAACACCCCAGCCGCGATGGCAGCATTCCAGCGCCTGTCGCATCGTGTTGATGTTGCCGATGCATTCGAAACTATAATCCGCGCCGCCGCCCGTCAGCTCCACGAGATGCGCGACCACATCGCCTTTGATCTCTTTCGGGTTCACAAAATGCGTCATGCCGAAAGCCCGCGCCATCGCTTGGCGCTCGGGGTTGATGTCCACGCCGACAATCATATTGGCGCCGACCATCTTCGCGCCCTGAATGACATTGAGCCCGATGCCGCCGAGACCAAACACGACCACATTCGCGCCCGCTTCCACTTTCGCCGTGAAGATCACCGCGCCAATGCCCGTCGTCACACCGCAACCGATATAGCAAACCTTGTCGAAAGGCGCGTCTTTGCGAATTTTCGCCAGCGCCACTTCCGGCAGCACCGTGTAATTGGCAAATGTCGAACAGCCCATGTAATGCAACACCGGCTTGCCCTTGTAGCTAAAGCGGCTTGTGCCGTCCGGCATCACGCCTTTGCCCTGCGTCGCGCGGATCGACGTGCAGAGATTTGTCTTATGGCTCGTGCAGCTTTTGCACTGGCGGCATTCCGGTGTGTAAAGCGGGATCACATGATCGCCCACTTCCAGCGACGTCACGCCCGCGCCGACTTCCACGACAACGCCCGCGCCTTCATGGCCGAGGATCGCGGGGAACAACCCTTCAGGGTCTTCACCCGACAACGTAAAAGCATCCGTGTGGCAGATGCCCGTCGCCTTGATCTCAACCAGCACTTCGCCCGCGCGGGGGCCTTCAAGCTGCACAGTTTCGATTTCGAGCGGCTTACCTTTTTCAAAAGCCACAGCGGCGCGCACATCCATCGTTTTACTCCTTCGGGGGATTCGGGTTGGGGGCATTAAACCACTCCTGCCCCGCCGATGCGAGCGGCGACCCTTCCTTCAACCTCCCCCTCAAGGGGGAGGTTGAAGACTAAATGCGCACCCTTCACAAATGCTTGGAAAAGAAACCCACAGCAATCTCATGCGCTTCCAGCATCGCCGCTTCGTTCCACTTCATCGTCACCTCGCCCCCCGCACCGCGATGCGACGCCGGATCCTTCACCACCACATCCGCCCCCGGCATATCAAAACAATGATGCGCGCCCGCCATCACTTTCACCGTGATCTTCGCCGCATCTTTTGCACCCAGCGACGCCACAAGCTTCGGTGCCGCCTCCGCGTCATCGTCATATTGATCCAGCGCACCCGTCACCAGCATCACCGGCGCATCAACGAGATCGCCGAATTCAAACCCCGGCACTTTGTTGTAAGCCGACGCCACCGGATAGACCGGCATCATGGCTTTGAAATGTCCGTCTTTGAGAAATTTGGAATTCTGCGCCCGCGTCGCCGCCAGCATCGAGGCAATGCCGCCGAACGAAAACCCCATGACGCCGATACGCTCCGCATCAATGTCAGGCCGCGACGCGAGATAAGCCCGCGCGCCATAAACATCCGGCAGCGTTTCAACAATGGTCTTCGGTCGCCCTTCGGCACCGCCGCCGATCCCGCGTGCCGACCACAGGTCCGGCACCAGCGCCGCAATGCCCGCCGCATTGAGTTTCTCGGCATAACCGATCTCGCGCGCCGATGGCCCTGCCGACCCGTGCAGAATAATCACCGCCGGCGTCTTCCCCGCGCCCGACGGCACAGACATCCGCGCCGCAATCGTTAGCGGCGCATCATGCAACGATTTAAACGCCACATATTGCAACGAAGCCGCCATCTGCATGTCACTGGATGTCATTTGTTCCGTCCTTCATTCTCTTTAAAAGTCATGATCGGCCCCTTCGTCAACTAGAGGTGGCCTGCCCATCTTTCTTCCATGCAAAATTTGTCGCCCACCCTTGTCGCGGGATGAGAGAATACAGCACGGTTCTGGATAAAAACGATACAGTGAATTCCGAATAATATGTGCCAGGCATTAGGACGAACAAATGAATGAAGCAAAGCATTCGATAGCGATTGGATTCTATCTCCGCGGTTCCAAATTGAAACCTGATGCTATTTCCAAATCTCTCGGAATTTCACCTGATAGATCGCAATATTCAGGCGAACATCATGGTACCCCCACCGGGCGAACCTATTTGAGAAACATCGGGCTGTGGGCGCTGGAAGCAAAGATAGACCCCGACTCAAATAATTTGTCGGATTACATCGACAAATTGCTGTCGAAGATTCCCTTCGACCACAAAAAAATTTCTGAATTAGATGGGGTTGAAGAAGCCTGTATCGATATTTTCCTAGCGAAAACATCTGATACAGATGGAGGTGGGACATGTGAATTTGAAATCAGACCGGATCAGATAGCCGAATTTTCTCGGATCGGAGTGCCTGTGCAATTCACGATCACCGCCGTCAATCCATAAACTACCAACTCACAACCGTAAGAATTGTGGAAGAAAACGGGTGTCTTGATCTCATTTCCCAAAACGAAAAATGGATCCCGGTTCAAACCCGGGATGACACCGGTGTGTGAGGCAAATTTTCCGCCTCAGCCCCGCTCCAGCACCACGAAACTATAATCGCTCGTGTCCTTCTCACCCTTCTCATGCCGCTCCCGCGACACTTCCCGCCATCCATCCCGTGCGAACTCAAACCGCGTGTCGCCCTCAGGTGCGGCATGAACCTCGGTCAGATAAATCCGCGTCGCCTGTCCCAGCAACGCCTCATAAATCTGCGCGCCGCCCAACACCATCGCCTCGTCCACGCCCAGCTCGCGCGCCAGCGCTTCTGCCCGCGCCACAGCACTCTCCGTAGACGAAAAAACCTCCGCCCCCGGCGCGTCATAAGCGGCATCCCGCGTAATCACCAGATTAGGCCGCCCCGGCAGCGGGCGCTTAGGGAAACTCTCCCACGTCTTGCGCCCCATGATGATCGGCTTGCCCATTGTCATGCGCTTGAGATAGGCCATATCGCCCTTGAGCCGCCACGGCAGCCCGTTGTCGCGGCCGATGACGCCGTTGTCGGCAATGGCAATGAAAAACGAAAGATGCATGGGATGATCTACTTAATGCTCGGAACTTCAATGCGGTCCGGCGTCAGTGGCCGCATATGAATGAGGATGAGTGTCATGGCGCTGGCGGCAAGCGCCAGCATGGCAATGGTCAGAAACGCGATGAGCAATCTCTGACGCCATCCCATCAGACAGCGACAGGCGCGGCGATATGCGGATGCGCTTCATAGCCTTCGAGCTTGAAGTCATCGTAGGTGAAATCGAAAATGGATTTCACATCCGGATTGATATGCATCTTGGGCAAGGCCATCGGCGAGCGTGCCAATTGTTTGTCGGCCTGTTCCAGATGATTGGAATAAAGATGCGCGTCGCCAAACGTATGTATGAACTCGCCCGCTTCCAGCCCGCACACCTGCGCGACCATCATTGTCAGCAGCGCATAAGACGCGATGTTGAAAGGCACGCCGAGGAAGATATCCGCCGAACGCTGATAGAGCTGGCAGGAGAGTTTTCCGTCGGCCACATAAAACTGGAACAGGCAATGGCACGGTGGCAGCGCCATGCCGTCAATGTCGGCGACGTTCCAGGCGCTCACAATCAGGCGGCGCGAGTCCGGGCTCTTGTTGATCATGTCGATCAGGTTTTTGATCTGGTCGATCTTATCCCCGTCCGGCGTCGGCCACGAGCGCCACTGATGCCCATAGACCGGACCCAGCTCGCCCTTCTCGTCGGCCCATTCATCCCAGATGCGGACACCGTTCTTTTTCAGATATTCAATATTGGTGTCGCCCGCGAGAAACCACAGCAGCTCATGCACGATGGATTTGAGGTGTAATTTTTTCGTCGTCACCATCGGAAAGCCGTCGGCAAGATTGTAGCGCGACTGCCACCCAAAGGTGCTCAGCGTGCCGGTGCCGGTGCGGTCGGTCTTTACGGTGCCGTGCTGGCGCACATGGGCCAGCAGGTCGAGATATTGCTGCATAGATTTTCGTCTCCGGGATTCGGGGATATTTTACCCCCTCCAAGCCCCCGACGCACGGTCATTCGGGGCTCATCCACAGGCTCGAAAACCTCGACATGGAAACACTCGAAAAGTGACAGGAAACCCTTCACACCCTCGAGCCGAAATACCTGTAATGACCCGTGATCGGAAAGGCCTTCAGCCCGTCGGCAAAGACCGTCCCGCCGCCGATATTGTGGATAATTTTATAGCGCGACATGTCCCTGATCTTCTCAGACGACACAATCACAATATGCGGCAGGCTCCCGCCGACCATCTGCGTCACCAAATCCCCGGGCTCATATGCAGCATCAGACCCGAGCTTCGCACCTTGCCGCCTGAAGAAAGTCGCAAGGTTCGGCACCCGGCGATGGTCAATATTGCGGTCAGGCCGCGTTAATCCCCAGTTCGCAGGATAGGCCGAAAAGTGAGCCCCCATATCCTCATGCACGAGCTTCTGAAGGTCGATCCCCAGCCCGTCGCGATAGGCGCGGATCACCACATCGCTGCACACGCCGCGGATCATCGGCACATCGCCACCGGGATAATCAAGGCGGGCATAAGCGCCGTCATATTGAAGTGTCGTGCCGATCTGGCGTTTGGCGCTTTCCACAAGCCGTTTGGCGGGTTGTGGCACATCGGCGATCGCCATTGCGGGATAAAGCGCGGGCCATGCCAGTGCGCCCAGCGCACCTGTCAGGAAAAACCGGCGGGATATCATCGGCGTCTCTCATGTAAAGGCCCTGTCCCCGCCCGCAAATAAACCCGCAAATCGCGGCTGAATTATGGTTTTGACCGCTGTAACGCTTGGTTTTCCGCCGCACTCCCCCTATATAGAGAGGGTCAGCTTCTGCTGACTATGGCGATAAACGAGTTGCAGAATAAGCCATTCGGACCCGGGGGCGGTACCCGGCGCCTCCACCATTATCCCCTCTGTCATTACCTCATCTGAGGGCAGAGCCAATGGGGGCGAAATAGGATCGACGAGGGTGTAAAAGTCTCTCTTTTGCCCGGTATGGTTCCGCCGTTAGCGGGCCGTTTGATAGTTGCCAATGACAACTATGCAGAAGTTGCGATCGCCGCGTAAGCAGCGCTAGCTCTTCACTTGAAGCCCTTGCCCTTTGCAGGGTAAGGCGGGGTTCGGAGGTACCTGGCAACAGAAACCTCCACTATTTTCAGTTGGTTAAGGTCGCTTTCCATGAACGACACCACCACCATCACTCCCCGCAATATCCAGTTCGGTTTCGACAAAGCGCTGCCGTTGAACTGGCACTCGGGCGACCCCGCGACCTCACGCTTCTACGATGCACTCTCGCTTTTGTTCCCGTCGGGCGAGCGTATGTTCATCAACAGCGTACGCCTCTTTGCCGATCGCATCACCGACCCCCAACTCAAAGCCGACATTCGGGCCTTCACCGCGCAGGAAGCCATCCATTCGCGCGAACACGCCCATTACAACGCGCTTCTCACAGCGCAAGGCATTGATGTTGAAGGCTTCGGACGTCTGGCCGACCGCGTCGTCAAATTTGCCGAACGCTGGACACCCAACAAAATGCAGCTCGCCATCACCTGCGCTTTCGAGCATTACACAGCGCTTTTTGCCGAATCCATTCTCGGCGATCCGCGTGTCATGGAAGGCGCACATCCGTTTTATCGCGATCTTTGGCGCTGGCACGCGATGGAAGAAGAAGAGCACAAGGCCGTCGCCTTCGATGTCTACCGCACCGTCGCGCCGGGCATCACCGGCTATCTCATCCGTGTTTACGCGATGAGCATCGCCACATTCGACTTCGTGATTACGGTCCCCCTCATTCAGTTTTGGCTCATGGCCAAAGCCGGCGAAGCCACGAACCTGCGTTCATGGGCCCGCGCCTACAAGCACATGTGGATCACCCCCGGCGTCTGGCGTCATGTGGTGTTCGGCATTTTCGACTACATGCGGCCCGGCTTCCACCCGAGCGACCGCGCCGTGAAACCCGAAGTTCTGGCTTGGCGCGCGCAATACATCGCCACGCAAAAACGCGAAGCGACAACAGGCCCTTCCCTTTTCGGCGAAGCCTGACCGGCAGCCCATTCACCGCACTTCTGCGTCGCGTGAATAGTCTGTATAACCAACCGACAAGACAAAATTCCTGAGACAGAAAGCAAAGCCCGTGGCCGAAGACCAGATGCACTATGACGAAATGGCTCAGGACGCGCTGCGTGGCGTGATCCGCAAGGCACTAGAAGTCGCCAAAGGCCCCGGCCTTCCGGGCGAGCATCATTTCTACATCTCCTTCCGCACCCGCGCCGCCGGCGTCAGCATTTCCGAGAAACTACGCAGCCAGTATCCCGAAGAAATGACCATCGTGCTCCAGCACCAGTTCTGGAATCTCGACGTGCGCGAAGACGGTTTCTCGGTCGATCTCACCTTCAACAAAATCCCCGAAACGCTGGTCGTGCCCTATTCCGCCGTCCACGCTTTCTTCGATCCATCGGTGCAATTCGGCCTCCAGTTCGAAGTGAAGCAAGCCGAGGCCCCCGCAGAAGCCCCCAAAGCAGCCGAACTGGTTGCCGCCGCCGACGCCCCCAAACCCGACGGCGCCGTCGTCAGCCTCGACGCATTCCGGAAGAAATAACACCACAGCCAAATCTCTAACTTCGTCATGGCCGGACTTGATCCGGCCATCCACGTCTTCCTTTGCCGCCAAGACGTGGATACGCGGGTCAAGCCCGCGCATAACGACGTATTTTGGGATCCACCTCCTGCCTTGGCCCCTTGGCCTCCCCGTGCTAAATCAGCGCCCAACGGAATTGACCCCTTGGAGCGCCCAAAATGACCAAAACCCGCACAGAAACAGACACATTCGGCCCGATTGAAGTCGAAGCGGATAAGTATTGGGGCGCGCAGGCGCAACGCTCGCTCGGCAATTTCAAAATCGGCTGGGAAAAACAGCCCGCCCCCATCGTCCGCGCTTTGGGCATCGTCAAACGCGCCGCCGCTGAAACCAACATGGGCCTCGGCCGTCTCGACAAGACCATCGGCGACGCCGTCGTCAAAGCCGCACAGGAAGTCATCGAAGGCAAGCTCGACGCACATTTCCCGCTCGTCGTCTGGCAGACGGGTTCGGGCACACAGTCGAACATGAACGCCAACGAAGTGATCTCGAACCGCGCCATCGAAATGCTCGGCGGCGAAATGGGGTCGAAGAAACCGGTCCATCCCAACGATCACTGCAACATGAGCCAGTCGTCGAACGACACGTTCCCGACCGCCATGCACATCGCCTGCGCCGAAGAAATCCACCATCGCTTGCTTCCCGCGCTTCAGCAGCTCCGCAACGCGCTGAACGACAAGGCGAACCAGTGGTCGAAGATCATCAAGATCGGCCGCACCCACACGCAGGACGCGACGCCCCTGACACTCGGTCAGGAATTTTCCGGCTACACGAAACAAGTCGAAAACGGCATCGCCCGCATTGAAATGACGCTGCCCGCGCTGATGGAACTCGCCCAAGGCGGCACAGCCGTCGGCACAGGCCTCAACGCACCCATCGGTTTTGCTGAACAGGTCGCCGAACACATCGCCGCGATCACCAAATTGCCCTTCACCTCCGCGCCCAATAAATTTGAGGCGCTCGCCGCCCATGACGCGATGGTCTTCAGCCACGGCGCCATTAACACGGTCGCCGCCTCGCTGTTCAAAATCGCCAATGACATTCGCTTCCTCGGTTCGGGCCCGCGTTCCGGCCTCGGCGAGTTGTCGCTGCCCGAAAACGAACCCGGCTCCTCGATCATGCCGGGCAAAGTGAACCCCACGCAGTGCGAAGCGATGACGCAAGTTTGCGTGCAGATCTTCGGCAACAACGCCGCGCTCACCTTCGCCGGTAGCCAGGGTCACTTCGAATTGAACGTCTACAATCCCGTCATGGCCTATAACTTCCTCCAGTCGGTCCGCCTCATGTCCGACGCCGCCGTGAGCTTCACCGAGAACTGTGTAATCGGTATTGAGGCACGTGAGGATAACATCAAGGCCGCGCTCGAACGTTCGCTGATGCTGGTGACTGCGCTTGCGCCCAAGATCGGCTACGACAACGCCGCCAAAATCGCCAAGACCGCGCACAAAAACGGCACGACACTCCGCGAAGAAGCCGTCGGCGGCGGCTACGTCACTGACGCCGAATTCGACGAAGTCGTCCGTCCTGAAAAAATGATCGCGCCTGAGTAAAGACCTAACCTTCTCTGACCCTCTCCCGCTGGGAGAGGGTTGGGTGAGGGTCTTATGATTGGTCCATCAAAATGCCCGCCGAAATCAAACGATCCGTCAGCATTTCCGGCCACCGCACCAGCATTTCGCTGGAGCAACCCTTTTGGGAATCCTTGAAGGAAGTCGCCTGCTCGCTTGATGTGTCGGTGAACGAACTCGTACGCCGCATCGACGAAACGCGCGACGCCGAGGGCAACCTCTCCGGTGCGGTGCGCGTTTACGTGCTCCGCCACTTCAAAAACAAAGCCACCACTTGCGAGTAACTACTGCAGCGACGAACGCGGTGCGTCAGGTTTCTGCATCGGCAGCGGCACACCGGCCACCGACGGACCTTTGGATATGCTGTCCGACAATCCCATCAGATCTTTCAGCGCACCGGAAATATTTTTAATCCCCGCGTCCTCAATGCTCTTCGCCAATATCCGCCGCGACGCATATTGCTGTAGCGCCTGCGTATCCACACGCCGCGAAATCTCGCCGATCTTACCCGCCGCACTATCGGAATAACCCGGCGCATCGGCCGGATCATTGATCGCCACACGCATCTCGCTATCAACCGACAGCCGTGGCACATCAATCATTGCCGACAGCGTCGCCTTCCCGCCATCAAGCACCAGCCCGTCGCGCGTCAGCCGTCCCAAACCGTCCTTAAACGATATATCCCCGTCGAGCCCGTCAACTTTGGTTTCGCCCGATTGCAATACTTTACCGCTCAAGCCCGGAAGGTCGCCAACCGCCGCCGCGTCTTTCAGCGCCGCCACATAGGCTGGCAGATTAAGCGGCGCAAACCGCGCGTTGTTGGTCGAAACCTTGCCGACGCCATTGATCGACGACACCATGCCGAGCCAACTGCGGCCCTGCGCTTCGGCCTGCAAATCGAGACTGACGCGACCTGTGGCAAAGCGGGCACCAATCACCTGCGGCCCGAGCTTTGCAAAATCCGCATCATCCAGTTTGTAGGTCAGACCTATCCCCGGTACGCCGGACTTGCCGCCCTCAATCCGCGCGGTCGCTGACACAGCACCATCCGCCATCTTCGCCGTCAGCGGCGTCACAGAGAGCACATCATCGGCCAGCACCAGATGCATCGCCGCCGCCTCAAGGCGCAACGTGCCGATCCGCACCTGTCCGACTTTGACATCAAGCTCGCCGCCGAGTTGCGACATAGGCGACAGATCAAGCGCCGCCGCCGACCAGGGCGAGGTTGCTTCCGCATCTTCCGCAAAGACGGGTGTCAGATCGAGAATGTTGGATTCGACCGAACCGCTGATCACAGGCACCTGCCCGCTATGTCCCTTGGCGAGCGATATATCGCCTGCGACATGCAGATTACCCGTCACAATTTCCAGACTGTTGACGAGCATCGCGTCAGAGGTGTTCGATAATTTGGCCGACGCCACAAAGCTCGGCCCCGCCGCCTGCGCCACGATGAAATCGCCGAGATAATCCGGCACACCGACTGCCGCAAGAACAGTTTCAACGCCCGAGGCAGAAACATCCGCCTGTCCGTCGAATACCCGCGCACCCATCGGATCACGGAGCTTACCTTTTGCGGTGAATGTCCCCTCGCCCACATTGACGCGCAGCGCGATGTCATAAGGCTTGTCCATCGGACCGCTCATTTGCAACGAGGCACTGCCTGCTCCAAGCAACCGCTCGTTGGCGGCGTAACCAAGCTGTTTCAACAGCGCCCGCCCTTGCGCATTGCTTGCGTTGGCGATGAGATTGATCGTATCGGCACCATCGCCGCTGACTTGTGCCCGCTTCATCACAGCATCAACGCGGCTCTCGCCCAATGTGCCCTTCACGGTCAGCGTATCGAGCGCGGCTTCGCTGTCCACAGCCTTGCCCGAAGCAAAATCAACACCGAGATCAGCGGGGCCCGCAAAACCGGACTTACCGAAACCAAACAGTGCGAAGAAATCCCCGGCATCCTCAGACACAACGGTGCCCTTCATCGTGCCACGCAACGCGTCGAGCCTCATCTCCGCAACACCCGAAAGCACGCCACTCAGATCAACACGCGCGCCCGCCAGCGCGTCGGCATGAAACCGCTCAAGACCAAGCTTTCCTTCAACCGTGCTCGCCACCACTTCGAGGCCGGTGATAGTCTTCTGATCGAATTTCAATCGTGCCGCCGTCGCTTTGACGTTGAAATCATAGGCAGCAAGCAAATAGGCAGGTCCGGTATCGACCGGCCACAAAGCGCGCAAAGGATCGAGATCGAAATTGGTGGCCGCGAGATCGGACGTCACCAGCACTCTGTCACCGGATGAGGACAAGGCCGTCGAACCGGTCAGTGTCGGTGCTTCAGTGGATTTTGAGTAAGCCGCACGAATATCTGAAAAGGCGAGGATATCCGGCGTCAAACGCAAAGTGGATGTGACCGCGAAGGCGCGCGCTGTGGTGTCGATCGGCTCGGCTTTGGTATCGGCTGGTTTCAACTCAACCGAAACCGCATTGGTCACCTCGCCCACTTTCGTAACGCCCGGCTCCTTGCGCAAGGACTCAAGCCAGAGCGAGAGCGCGGAAAGACTATCGCTCGTTGCGGATATCTTGCCGTCAAAATGCGGCACGTCGTCCGGCACCAAAGCGCCGCGCATCGACACGACCGTATTGCCCGCCACGCTGCCGCGCAAATTGCGCAAATAGAGCTTACCGTTGGTTAAATCCAGATTGAGCGCCGCGTTCTTAATCAGCACATCACGCGACAAAAGCCCGTCCACCTTGATGTCGGCTTTGGCATCAATCCAGCCCGGCACCGGCAGATTGGCAAGGCCGCCGAGCGGCACGCTGCCGCTGTCGGCAAACTCTCCAAGGCGGTCGAGCAAAGGATCAAGCGTCAGCGCTTCACCGGCCAGCGTGAAGTCGAAACTCGGACGCCCGCGCCAGCTTGCCTGCGCGTCGCCTTTCAGGGTTGTCCCCGCCATCGCAACAATAAGATTACGCAATGTTGCGGTATCGCCGTTCGACACAATCCCCGCTTCAATACGCAGGGGCGCAAGCGGCGTTTCACCGTCCACGACCTTGGTCGAACCAAGTTCAAGACTGGCGGTACCGTCCACGCGGGCGTTTGACGACAGGCTCGTCGAAATGCCGGAGAAGAGAAGTTTGGCAGGTGCATTCAGACTCTGAATTTCCGTCGTGATCTTGACGGCCTTCTTGCCCGAGAAATTGCCCAGTCCCGCACGCACAGCAAAAGGAATACCATTGACCGACAATGACATTTCCGCCCGCATCGGCCCGAGCAGCGATGTCGCCGTAACATCACCGTTCACATGATCAACGCGCCAGTTGCGATCAGCGCGCCGGTCGCGGAAGGTCACAGCACCTTCTTCAAAACTCACCTTTTCCAGACTGACCGACGACGGTGCAAAAAATCCGTTCTCGCGCAGCAGCGACAGAGAAACGAGATCGCGCCAATTGTTGGCACCATCGGGCCCTACTTCGAGATGGATCAGCGGCCGCGCGATCTTGACGCTGGTGGCGCTGATCTGACCACTCAGAAGCGGCGCAAGCGCGACTTCGACATCAACTTGACCGACGCGCAGGAAATCCGGGTTCTCGCTGCCCTCCACATTGGCGACCGAAACATTGTTCAGCGTGAGATGCGGCGCGGGCAGCACGACGAAACTGATATCACCGCCGATGGTCACTTCGCGGCCTGTAATCTTTTGCGCCTGCGCTTCGAACTCGCCGCGAAACTGGTTCCAGTCCACAAATGTCGGCCCGGCGAGCGCCGCCACAAGAAGGAGCGCTATAAAACCGGCAAGATAGGAAAGGAAGGTATTCAAAAAATCAGTCTCCGCCCGTCGGCAAGCGACGTTGCCCGCTGCGGGCACCCCAATGGTCTTATGCCCGTGTTTCTTGTCTTGTACCTTTCACCTAAACTAATCCGCTTCAGGTGTCTTCGCTTTCAGCGACCATCTTGCGGCAAGCTGCCGCCGATTTGCGGGCAAATTATGATTTCAGACGACGAAAATGTAGTAAAAATCGCCCAATTCCAAAAAATCGCCCGCGATGACAAAAAAGCACGTGCGCGGAAGGAAAAGGAAGCGACGGCAGCGGCGAACCGCATCCGCTTCGGCCGCAGCGGTCATGAGAAAAAACTCGCCCGCAAATTGAATGAAAAATCCGCCAAGGCACATAGCGACCTGCGTCTGGAAAAGGCGCCGGGAGAGCCGGCCAAACCCGCCAAAACCGAAGACTGAGCGCGCCCACTCCCCGACTTTCAGCCCCACGCCGCCAACAACCTGCAATTTGCCTCTTGAACTTCCATTTTTGATGCCATAAATTACTGACCAGTCAGTTATTAACGGCAACATCATGACCTTCGCCCCCAAACGCCAGCGCCGTAAGGAAGCCCGCCCCAGCGAAATCATGGCGGCGGGCCTCAAAGCCTTTTCCGAACGGGGCTTTGCCGCCACGCGTCTGGAAGACGTGGCAGAAGCCGCCGGCGTCAGCAAAGCCACCATCTACCTCTATTTCGACAACAAAGCCGATCTGCTGAAGGCGATCCTGCGCGAAGTGGTCAGCCCGCGCATGGGCGAGCTCGAAGCGATCATCCATGCCTTCGACGGGTCAACCCCCGATCTGCTGCGCGCCATCTATGGCCGCGCCAGCGCCGTCGTCAGCTCCGACGAAGTGCGCCCCATTCTCAAGCTCATCGTGTCGGAAGCGGGAAACTTCCCGGACATCGCCAAGTTCTACTGGACCGAAATTGCCTCCCGCGGCCTCCACACCTTTGCTCAACTCATCGAACGCGGCATTGAACGCGGCGAGTTCCGCCGCTGCGATCCCGTCGCTACCGCTCAGAGCATCATCTTCCCTCTGCTGATGAATGCATTGGCCACCGAGGTTTTCGGTCCCATGCCTGAATTCAACACCGACAAATTTCATCCCAACCATCTCGAGTTCGTCCTGCGCGGCCTCGCTGCAAACGGGGAGACGTAACCATGCGCCTCCACACCCTCCTGTTTGCCGGCGTGGCCGCGTTCCTTCCTGGCGGTTGCGACAATGCCGACGGCCTCACCTATCAGGGCTACGCCGAAGGCGAATATGTGCGCGTCGCAGCGCTCGAAGGCGGCATCATTGTAGCGATCCCCGTGCAACGCGGGGATAGAGTCGGCGACGGCGCGCTGCTCTTTCAACTCGACCAGACCTTACAAATTGCAGCGCGCGAACAAGCGCTTGCCCGACAGGCGCAAGCCCGCGCCCAACGCGACGATGTGAACAAAGGTCTGCGTCCTACCGAAATCACAGCTCTGAAATCCGCCCGCGCCAGCGCCGCCGCCGCGCTCACCAAAGCCAACGGCGACCTCAGCCGCGCCAAAGAACTCTTTGCCAAAGGCCATGTCTCAAAAGCCGCGCTGGACAGCGCCACCGCGAGCCATGATGCAGCAGCCGCCGCACTCCACGAGGCCAATGCAAGGCTCGCCACCGGCGGTTTGCCCGCCCGCGCCGATCAGATCGCCGCTGCCGAAGCCAATCTCAAAGCGACCGACGCCGCGCTTGCTGAAGCCGACTGGCACCTTGCGCAACGCGAAGGATACGCGCCCTCGGGCGGTCTCGTCGAAGACGTCTATTTCCGTGTGGGCGAAGCCGCAAGCCCGGGACAAGCCGTCGTCTCAATCCTGCCGCCCGCCAATATCAAAATCCGTTTCTTCATTACCGAACCGGAACTTGGCCGCGTCCATATTGGCAACAAGGTGCAACTCGCCTGCGATGCTTGCGCGGAAAATCTGACCGGTACCGTGCGCTTCATCTCCACGCAAGCTGAATACACCCCGCCAGTCATCTATAGCGAAAATGCCAAATCGAAACTCGTCTACATGGCTGAGGCGATACCTGACATCACGCCGGAAGCATTCCACCCCGGCCAGCCCCTGCGTGTGACACTGACAACGACGGAGCAATGAAACATCATGTCCGCCGTCGAGCATCCACAGTCTGACGCGAACCTCGTCATCGACGTTGAGGGCCTCACCAAATCCTTCGGCACGCGCAAAGTCGTGGATAACGTGAACATGCAGGTCGCACGCGGGGAAATCTACGGCTTCCTCGGTCCGAACGGCAGCGGCAAGACGACAACCATCCGTCTGCTCTGCGGCCTGCTCACACCTGATGCGGGCACCGGCACCTGCCTCGGCTATGACATTCTGACCGAGAGCCCGAGCATCAAGCTCGAAGTCGGTTACATGACGCAGAAATTCTCGCTCTATGAAGATCTGAGCATCCGCGAGAACCTCGACTTCATCGCCCGCATCTATCAACTGCCCGACCGCCGCAACGCGGTGGACGCCGCCATTGAAAAACTCAACCTCACGGCCCGCGCCAATCAATTAGCGGGGACATTATCGGGCGGCTGGAAACAACGCCTCGCGCTCGCCTCCTGCATCATGCACAAACCAAAACTCTTGCTGCTCGACGAGCCGACCGCCGGTGTCGATCCCAAGGCACGCCGCGAATTCTGGGACGAAATCCACGAACTCGCCGACGACGGCCTGACGGTTCTCGTCAGCACGCATTACATGGACGAAGCCGAACGTTGCCACAAGATTTGCTACCTCGCCTACGGCCAATTGCTGGCGCGCGGCACAGCAGATGAAGTCATCGCCGCTTCCAATTTACAAACATGGACCGTAACCGCCGCGTCGCAAAAGCACATCCACCGCCTCGCCCGTGATCTCACCGGACGACATGGTGTGGATATCGTCGCGCCCTTCGGCACAGTGCTGCACGTGAGCGGCACCAATGAGGCCGCACTTGTCCAGGCCATCTCGCCCTATCGCAGCGAGGCAGGCCTCACCTGGAATCAGGACGAGCCAACACTTGAAGATGTGTTCATTCTGATGATGAAACAAACGCCGGATAACTTCCAATGACGGGCGCCTGGTTCAGTTTCGCGCGCTTTTCAGCCTTGATCCGCAAGGAATTCATCCAGATGCGGCGCGACCGCATCAC
>JAUSLL010000100.1 GCA_030649335.1 Parvibaculum sp.
CTGATCCTCCGTGGTCTTCGCAAATCACAGAGAATCATAAGTCGCTGAAATCACTCACTCCTTTTTGGAGCAGGCTCTGAGAGGCTAGACGGTTCTGCCGAAGTCTATTTCGACTACAAAAATGGGGTTGATTCAATCGAACCAAATCAAGACGTCCGTGAACAACTGCGGGCTCTCTCAAAATCGATCCAAAGCCTACAAGCACATTGGAGGGACTTAAGTCCTGCCGCCCTACTAGCGCTACGCAAGGAAGAAAAAAGTTACGAGCAAGATGTAACTCAAATTTCTTTCAGCATGGATTCAGGCGACGCCCCACCCATTCAGATAGTCACGCTCGACGATAAATTGAAATTCATTCGCGTCATTTTGCCCGACGGTGAAGGGTCTGACATCACATTCAATCAAAGAGCAATCTCCGACGCCTTGGTCCACTTCGAAGCGTTTGCTAGCGCCGCCCAGAAAAACCTTGTGACGCGAACAAAAGGTCGTCGCAATAGCATGTCTCTAAGACTCTGGGTCAGAAATATTGAGAGCATTTGGCGCGACCATCGAGGCGAACCCTTTCACGTAACCTACTTGGCGGGGCACCCGAAGTCAGAGGCCGCGTGCTTTTGTGCTGATGCTCTCAAGATAATTGATCCGCAAATTCCAACCTCAAAAATTGTAACTGAAATGCGTAAATTTGTGACTGAGGAGAAGGGGAAAAATCTCAAGAAATAGGGATAAAAATTTCCGAGTTTCTTGAGGCGCGACAACTGAGACAAACAAGTCAAACCATCGCTAACTAGAGTCATCGAACGACAACCCTTCGTCCCTAAAGACGAAACAACTAGGGGCCAGTGATGACCAAACATGATCTTACAACCCAATCAGACTACTTAGACCGCCTCACCAATGAAAACGAGGCCGCCGATTTTCTCGGCTATAGCGTCCGCGCTTTGCAGAATTGGCGTGTGCGCGGTGGCGGGCCGCTTTACGTGAAAGTCTCCGCCCGTTCTGTCCGTTATCGCCGTCGCGATCTTATCGCTTGGGCCGAAGGTCGCCTTGCCGCGAACACTTCCACCAGCATCCCCGCCTAACAATCCAGTTTTACCCTTGCGGAGTTGACCGCGACGCAAGGTGTTTTGGGGCCGACTTGGCACCACGGGACGAGGCTTGCCTCGTCCCGCTCCCCAAACTCGGCCCAAAAATCTGAAGCGGTCCCAGCGCGGAGCGCGCAAATCAATCAATGAAGAGGAATATCTAAATGACAACTATCGGTGCACTGAAGCTCAACAATGACGGTTCCGAACCAATCCTTATCGGCTCCGTCAAAACACTCTCCCTCAGCTTGGAGCTTGTTCTACGGCCCACTGGGGAAGGCACGAACTCATCCCGCCCCAGCCACCGCGTCTATGCGAAGAGCGGCAACAGCCAATACGCGGAGATTGGCAGCGCATGGACAAAAGAAATGACAAGCCCTGACAAATTCGGACAGACCTTTCTTTCAATCACCCTGGACGATCCGAGTTTTCCACAACCGCTTAACGTGTCGGCATTCAAACAACCAAATTCCGACGAATACGCGATCACTTGGCGACGCCGCCAAGACCGGCCCGTACTCGCATCAGCTGAATAAACATCGAAGGAGTGGGTCATTGTAACACCCACTCCTTCAATGACATGGCGTACTTAGGAGCACACCCGATGTATCAAGTTCTATATTCCGGTTACGACACACTCGACATTGCGTTTAGTGGCGCATTTCCTCACACAGTTCTCGAAAGTCTTGAAGCTGCACGGACTGACGCCGAATCTTTTGAAAAAGATCAACCCGCCCAAATTGGCCCTGACAATGTGCCTGTTCTCGTAAAGTCCAATGGCCGCAGAGGCGGCTTCCGCTATGTCTTCGACAACGGGCCCACAGGCGCAATTTTTGCCGCCAAGAAAAACACTGACCCAAAACAATGGAACCTATTTGTATCAATCCGCGCCCTACGCCTGCTGACGCTCGGATATACCGGCACAAAAGAATGGCTGCATGAAACCTTGGCCGCCATGGGTTTTCAGATTACAGAAATCAGCGTCAACCGCATCGACTATGCCGTAGATATTCTTGCACCCAAATTCAAACTCGATATTGCAAACTTCATAGCACCCGCGCAAGCCAAGGCACGTCCCTATTGGTCCAAAGAAAACTGGATCGAAAATGAAATAAACGCACCTAAGGCAGTTTTGCGCGGGAGACGTTTTGAAAGCGTCACCATCGGCACAATGCCGAACCGCCAAGTCATTGTGTACGACAAACGCCGCGCCGCACTCGACAAACGCGAACTCTATTGGTTCGACGCATGGGGGCTAGATAAAGACGACCCCAGCGCTCAAGTCTGGCGCATCGAAATCCGAGCCGGACGCGACGCCCTCGCTAAACTCACAAACACCAAACGTCCTTATGAAGTCATCGAAGCTGTCGCCAAAAAATTTTTCATCAAAGCAGCAGAAGAAATCCGCTACCTAGAGAGCTTAAGCGAACAGAGGAATATTTCGCGCGTCCCGTCGCATCCCATATGGACGTTACTCAAAGATACGCTGATGAGCCTGCCAACAAGCCCAACACCACCACTCCTAGAAGCCCGCGCTCTCGAAATGCTCCGTAGACAACGCCTCGACATGGCAATCAAGCAGGGTTGCGGAAACCTCGTCAATGCACTTATCTTAGACGGCATATCACCCGAAAACGTTGCCACCTATTTCATTCACTATGTCCCCAAAATTGCGGAAACCTATCAATCCGAAATCGGCGAAAAAAATTTCCTGCTCAAATCACATGAAGTTCATTTACGTTCAAAATTTCTTTTGCCGACTTAGCGCCGAATAGGAACTTTTTACGAATTTTGAAAAATCGCTTCCTCAATCCCATCGATCGATTCACCATCGCGACAAACTTCACGTTGATCCTGCGCGCTTCTTGGTCTCCGTCGATAACCGCGGCCTAAGGTCTAATCCCTTCACCATAAGTTTAGCTGCTCCACCAAGATCACGTGACAATCTGTTGGCCTCAGCATCAAGAACTCCAATTAACGTCTCAAAATCAATCCGCTCGCCACTAGTAGGGTGATCCCATTCTCGTTGCTTTGAAATCGTAACGAGAAGGCAGCCAGCGCGACACTCTTCCGCCGCCATGTATTTGACTAGAAGCTGATCTTTAATCGTGTTGAAGAGATCTGTCGCAGTGCGGTTATTACCCAGCTTGAGCTCTATCACCGCTTGCTGTTCTGAACCCGTCGAACGTAACCGTATGTCGGTCTCTTTTTCGTCAGCCGTCGCAGCTTCCTGATCAACTTTGTAGTTCTGGTTTGACGAGTTTTTCAACTCACGCGTTAGCTCTCTCCGCATAACGCGTTCTTCCGTTATACCCGCCCATGCTTCTCGGGGCGAAACATCTTGCAACAACAGATCATCAATATCATCGAGGCGATCTCGCAGTAATGCAAACATCGCATCACTTGTGGCAGGTGGGGCTTCGCCTCTAGCATCCAACACCACAAAGTCTGCCTCCGTCATCGCAACATTATCAGCTTCCTCTGCGGCCCTCTCCTGCGCTAATGCAGCGACCCTATCTTTGATATGCCCAAACAATGCGTCGGAAGTCATTTCTAGCTTTGCAGCCCATCCCTCAGGTCCTGTCGTCGCCAGTAATGCTGCGAGCACAGCGTTCCGGGCTTTTTCCGCATCGTCCCGAACATCCGGTGTGTAGCTTCCCTCGTGCTGAGCATCGTCTTCAATCTGAACATGCTGATACGCCAGCCGAAGAAGCCGAAGCAGAAGCTGCGGGGTAAAAGCAGGTACCTTCAAATTAAAGCCCGCTCCTCTTCGATCACGTCGGAAAAGATTCGCAAATAGTTGCGCGCCGACACCAGCCTTCGAGACATCGAGTCCTTCCGTACCTCGTTCCAGATGTTCAACACCGGCAAGCGGATTGAGGTGAAGAAGTACCGAAATCCACAGATCAGCGCGGTGTGTTGAGAGGTTATCTGCCAGTCCTTTCTTTGCAGCCTCTTCCATGAAGCGAAGATCATTTTGATTGCCGTTTTTCAGTATAATTTCGACAGCTTGTCTTACATCTAACTCATGCTGCGCTTCATTGGACCTTGCGTCTCTTTCTATTTCATCAGCAAGCCACCTACGAATGCGGGGGACAAAGAGCGCCACGACGATTGCAGGAGCATGATTGACATTTTGGAGGAACATCGAGTTTTGCCTCAACTCAAATGTCTCAGCCAATGACAATGTCAATTCCGTACCAAGAATATTATCCACTGAGACTGGGTGTTCAATAGTGAGATCGCTAAGCCAAGATGGGAATCCGTTTAGTTCGATTGGCGCATACCGACATGCAAGTTCGGCCTCTTGCTCCGATAATCGCTTTGCCCAGTTTTCGTCTTCGGCTTCGGCAGATATTGCGGCAAGACCAAATTGCCATCTCACAAGGAAGGTATTTTTTTCTTTATCCGAGCGCTCGCTTCGAAGTGTGGGCCTATCTTCACGCCACAATTTCATCATTATCTCTCGAAGCTGATCAGCAACACTCTTTCCAAATTGCTCTTCTATGAATCGCCTGCTCCACCCAGACGCACGGCTCTCATTTCCTGAACGACGCACAGCTTGCCAGAGATTCCAAGCAGTGTTTTCCGCTCGATCCTCCGCAAATACCTTACTTGGAGCTTCTAATATCTCTTTCCAAAAACTCACCCAACTCGCAAATGCCTTGGCGTCGCGTCGCTCAGCTTTTCTTTTGTTCTCTTGATACTTAAGTTCACTGCGTCGAAAACTTTCAGCGTCAGGTGAAGGCATCAACTGACGCTCGACAATTTCCACAAGACCGGGCACATCCGAAACGCATTGTTTAAGGCTTTCAAGATGTTCTCGACGATCAAGCACAGCACGATTAAACAATACCAACTCAACGCGTAACATCATCTCCCGATGCTCAACAGATTCACCGCGATCAGAAAGCCTCTTTCTAACCCACACAGCATCTTTTACTTCGTTGAGCGGAAGCCCCCCTCGTTGGGAAAGATCAAAAACGCGGCTCCATGCATCGCTCGACTTATGCATTTTCTGTAGAAACATATCTTCCTCCCAGAATGCAACTTCACGTACATCGGAAGGAAGATTAGCTAACGCACCCCGCAACTCCGCAACGGCATCTTTTTCATCATGCCGGTCGTCCAAAAAGCGGATCGCCAATAAACTCGATGCTATCCAAGGAGTGCTCCTTACACCCTCTATAAATTGACGGTGGCAAACCGCAACAAGCACTGGGACAAGATGCGGCAGCATTGTTCTATGCTGAGGAAATTCATCACTTGACCAATTTGCGTTGCTGACAATCAATTCAGTCAATCCGTCGCGGAGCTCCTCAAGGTAATTCGGTAAAAATTCTGAATCAGCAATCTTCCTTGGCAGGTGGTAACTGATTTCACCAATTGACCTTCTGCTTTCTCTGATGCGTTTAAGAACGGATAACAATCGAGAAGCAGTCAAATGTCTCGGAAACAATTCGACTACCGCAAAGCGGGCCATAGCATCTGACCATTGAAAAATGTCGTTGAGCGAAGCTCCAACAGACTCGAGACTTGGATCGTCCCACTGAGCCAAAGCACGAATTGCAAGCGTACGCTCATAGTCAGATTCTGAGCTGCTTATCGCAACTGAATACACAATGTCGCGACATTCTTTAATTTGTCCCACACCAATGATTTGCAACAACAATTCGCGAACCTCAGGGTTTTGTATGCCTGCTCCCCAAAGCCGCGATATGGCTTCACTGAGTTCAATCGATGCAAACCGATGAACTTGAATACGAGGAGTGCTTAACCCTCGCCAACCGCCGTCTCCATAGCGATTCACGTAAGATTCTAGCGCCCTTATTCTCTGATCTAAACGCAGAGACTGTGGATCGCCGTGATCCAAAACAACCGCAGGATCGGTCAAGACCACTCGGTCAAAGATGGAGTCATGTGAAAGCGCAAGCCATGCAGCAACCGGACGAAGAGACGGTCGGACCATTTCGGTACCCTGCGCCGTCTCAATAAAGAGCAACCGCTTAATTGCTTTGATTGGCACTCCTCGATCGAGCAAAGCATCAAGCCTTGCAGCAGCAAGGAATTCCACTACCGACCTGTGATGAAAGCGGACCCGCCCATAACTTGCGAATCCAAAAAGAGATCTCTCTAACAACGTTGCCCTTTCTTCACCACTCCAACTCAACAAAATTTTTGAAACATCGAGCGCTGCCTCACTGGCGCTAACAATGTCCGATTCTGTACTCTGTTTTAAAGTAAGCTTTCGAGTAAGCATTGCTGCTAACGCGAGACTACTTGCTCCTTCAATGGCCTTTTCTTGCGACAACTCCGCTCTATCTCTACGCTCTGTATCCGATTTCAATTTTACAGAAACGTTCGCTTTAACTTGCTCTCGGTGTGTTCGAATACGTTGATGCTCTCTCCAGTCCGAACACAGCTCAATCAAATCTTGTGGGCGCTCAGCAAAGTCCTCGGCGTCGCGCCGTCGAATATCGGCAAGAAGATTGTCAGGGTCACTAACAGATTGAAGCGACGCAAAGTCTCGCATCTGCTTGAAAGACAACGGCATGAGACGTACATAACGCCACGGTAACGGGCCAGCGGTTTCCGTTGATTTATTCTCATTTCGTTGCATCACCCTATCAGCAAAGGCTTCTGCCGTCGGCTCCGATACCGCAGACGCAGGAATGGGTAGGTGCCTGACGATTAGCTCTCTATCAATTGGAACAGGCCTCGTCGTAATTATGATCCGTGAACGCCTTAACTGACCCTCAAGTGCTTTCCCGAGACGTTTCAATGCTAGATCGAAATTGCCCAATGTGAGCTTAAGCTCATCAATAGAATCTAGAAAGAACGTCGCAGTCTCAGACTGAGATCGCAACCAAACATCAAACCGTTCCTCCTCCTGCTGACTGAGCATGTCACGGACAGAGTTTGACGCCAGCGTCGCAAGGTCAAAGAAGAATGCTGGCTCTCCCGCATTCCAGAGTTTTTCTTTTTGTGACTGACACTCATAGGTCTTCCCCGCACCTGCCTCAGACACAATGAGGATACGGTCGGATCGCATCAGCTCTTCCCATCCAAAGCTCTTGTACCAACCCGTCCGGAATAGTGATGACACTTGCTCAATATCACCAACCTCGTCAGCGGAAAGATCGCAAAACGAACGTTCAATTGAGGAATGCGGCGCAGAGTTATCGGTCATTGAATACGACACCTTGATCGGACTGCATTTTGGATTTGCAAAACAAGTCGAACCGACTCAGCCGATTCGTTGGGACACAGCTTAACCGCTCGTATCCTCAAAGGCTCTTGTGCGGGGCCTCTACCCTGTCATGGCATCGACTGCCCTTTCATTCCCTATGTGAGAAATGAACAAGGTCAAATCTCAATCCCCCAACTGCTTCCTATATGCTGCCCAATTCACAAACGACAAAATCAGCCCGAAGGCCGATCATCACAACGTGTTGATTTTATTGGGTTATTTGGTGGGCGCACCAGGGCTCGAACCTGGGACCCGCTGATTAAGAGTCAGCTGCTCTACCAACTGAGCTATGCGCCCGCCGTGGTCGGCCTGGGGCCGGACCGGTGGGTTGCCACCAAACCTGCGGGGTCAGAAACCTCACAGGGAGGCTGCTCATAGCAAAGGAATTAGGGCCTGTCCAGCGACCTGCGGACGATAAGCCCGGCAAATGCAGCAGCTGCGTGAATATCACCTGAAAACACGGCTTATGCACAGCTCGGGGCCAATTTGTCGCGTGTTTCAGGCGCTCTTGGCTGCGCGGGCCGGCGCGGTTTGCGCGCTCGATTCGAGCCGCCGGAGATGCGCACCGGCACCCGCCCCTATGAGGGAAAAGTCGATTAGTTGCGGCCGATTTCGAGATTGCGATGGATGTGGCAGCTCTGCAGGAGCCCAAAGGCGAACATCAGCGACAGCATGGCCGTGCCGCCATAGGAGACCAACGGCAGCGGCACACCCACCACGGGCAGAAGGCCCATCACCATCGCGGTATTGATGAACACATAGAAGAAGAAACTCACAGCAACACCGATGGCAAGCAAACGGCCGAACTGGTTGCGGCACTGAAGCGCGGTGTTAAACGCCACGATCAGCGTCAGGCAATAAAGGGTCAGCAGGAACAATCCGCCGACAAAACCCAATTCTTCGCCAAGCATGGTGAAAATAAAGTCGGTTTGTTTTTCAGGCAGAAAATTCAGATGTGCCTGCGAGCCCGCCATAAAACCTTTTCCGAACAAGCCGCCGGAACCAAGTGCGATTTTAGATTGCAGAATATGATAGCCCGCACCCAGCGGATCGCGCTCAGGATCGAGAAACGTGAACACGCGGTTGCGCTGATAATCATGCAGCCGGTCCCAGATGACAGGGATGGCGCCGAGCACAGCAAGTCCGCCGATGATGAAATAGCGCCACGCAAGACCCGCCGCAAAAAAGATCGTGCCGCCGGAAATCGTCAGCAAAATAGCGGTCCCGAGATCCGGCTGCTTCACGACCAAGCCCACCGGCACGACGACAAGCAGCAGCGGCACAATGAGATTGCGGATGCGTGACACTTCATCAAGCGCCAACCCGTGGAAATAGCGCGCCAGCGCCAGCAGCAAAGCGACCTTCATCACTTCAGACGGCTGCAACTGGATAAAGCCAAGATCGAGCCAGCGCTGCGCGCCCATGCCCTTGAAGCCGACAATATCAACGGCGGCGACAAGCATCAGCGCCACCACATACATCGGATAGGCCGCGCGCATCCAGAGCCGGATATCGATCAGCGCTACACCGATCATGATGACGACACCTGCCGCAAAGCGGATCATCTGGCGCATGGCCCAGGGCGAGAAGCTGCCGTCCGCCACCGAATAGAGCATGGCAAAGCCGATGCAGGACACGAGGGTGATAAGAAACAGAAGTCCCCAGTTAAATTCGGTGAGCTTTTCGCCGATCTTCATATCGTGACCGGTAAAGCGCGTGAGATCGAACATCAGCCCTGCTCCACTGTGGAATGCGGTGCGTGGCTGTGCCCCTCATGTGATGGCAAATCCGTCGGATGGAGCGAGGCCTGCTCGCGCACGAGATTGCGCTTGAGCACTTTCAGCATGATGTCGCGCGCAACGGGGGCCGCAGCGCCCGAGCCCGAGCCGCCGTGCTCGATCACAACCGAGAGCGCGTATTGCGGCTTATCGACAGGCGCAAAACAAACAAAGAGCGCGTGGTCTCGCAAGCGCCACGCCAGCGCCTCGTTTTTGCGCACGCCGCCGTCGCGTTCAGCCATCGAGATGCGCCGAACCTGCGCCGAGCCCGTTTTGCCCGCCAGTTCAAATCCGGCTTCCGTGATGCGTGAGCGAAAAGCCGTGCCACCCGGCTCGTTCGACACACCGTTCATGCCGTCCTGCACGACCTTCAAAAAAGCAGGGTCCACATCGATCATCGGTGCAGGCGGCATCGGCACAAGCTCGCCACCGATAGCGCGTGTCAGGCGTGGCTTCACCGCCATACCGCCATTAGCGATACGTGACATCATCACGCAAAGCTGCAAGGGCGAGGTCAGCAGAAACCCCTGCCCGATGCCGGAGATCAGCGTCTCGCCCTGTTGCCAGCTTTCGCCGGTCGCCGCGCGTTTCCATTCGCGCGTTGGCACAATGCCGGGCTTCTCGCCGGGCACTTCAAAATCATAAGTCTGACCGAGGCCGAATTCTGATGCGGCCTTCGCAATCTCGTCAATGCCCGTGCGCTTCGCCATTTCATAGAAATAGATGTCGCAGGAATGCTTGATTGCCTCATGCATATTAACCGAGCCGTGGCCGCCCTTTTTCCAGCAATGAAAAAGGTGATTGCCCAGAGCATATTTGCCATTGCAATGCACAGTCTCTCGCGGATTTATGCCCTTACGCAGAGCCGCAATCGACGTGATCATTTTGAACGTCGATCCCGGCGGATAAAGACCGGCCTGAGATTTATTCGTTAACGGAAGATAGGGATTGTCGATCAGCGCCTTATAGGCGGCAACACCATAGCCTGTGTTAAACTGATTGGGATCAAACGCCGGTGTCGAGACGCAGGCGATCACTTCGCCGGAATGAATATCCATGACCACGGCGCTGGCGCTCTCGCCCTCCAGCCGCTCGCAAGCATATTTCTGCACTTCCATGTCGATAGTCAGCACAACTTCGGCACCGGGCTTGCCATTGTCTTTCGACAATTCGCGGATCACGCGACCATAGGCATTGACCTCCACATGGCTCGCGCCCGCCTGCCCGCGCAAGACCGTGTCATAGGTCTGCTCAAGCCCGCTCTTGCCGACGCGGAAACCCGGCAGCCTCAGCAACGGCTCGTCGGGGCTCTTGTCGATGTCGCGCTGATAGACAGGCGTCACATAGCCGACCATATGCGCCAGCTGCGTGGAGAACGGATAGTAGCGTGTCTCGCCGACATCTGGCTGCAGTCCCGGCAAGTCAGGTTCGTTGATGTTGATCTGCGCGAATTGTTCCCAAGTCAGATTTTCGGTGACGGTGACGGGAATGAAACGCGGCGCACGCGCCACATCGCGGAGAATTTTCTTCTGCTCATCCGCCGTGATCTCAACAATGCGCGCAAGCCGGTTCAACGTCTCCTGCACATCGGGTGTCTGTTCGGAAATCATCACCGCGCGATAATTCTGCCGGTTCGACGCGAGCACAGTGCCATAGCGGTCAACAATGCGACCCCGCAGCGGCGCGATCAAACGCACGTTGATGCGGTTTTCTTCCGACAGCATCCGGTATTCGTCGGACTTTGAGATTTGCAGATAATACATCCGCGCGCCGAGCACGAGGAAAGCGCCCGCTTGCGCGCCGCCCAGAATGATGGCCCGGCGGGTGAAGGTCTTGTAGCGCGACGTATCTCTGCGGTCGATGGCCATAGCTTCGATCCCTCTCCCTAACCCGACGGGAGAATGCGGCGCTCAATGCGCCCGAACAGAAAAGCAAACAGCGGAAACACAGCAGCTGTGATGAGCACATGCGTCAGCACCGGACGCACCGGCAGCAACGCACCATAGATCACCGAGGCGATGCTCCAGCTTATTGTGCCTGCGATGAACCCCGCGAGCAAAAACGCGATCCAGAACACCGAGAACGGCACATTGATGATGAGAAAACGCTGCGTCAGCACAATCGTATAGGTCAGCACATAGGTGAAGGCCCAAAGCCCGATCGGCCCTGCCGACAACAAGTCGGTCAGCAACCCGACCACAAAGACGGCATAAACAGGAAACATGTCGGGCCGAACGACGGCCCAATAGAAAATCGCCATCAGCGCGAAGGCCGGCATGTTAGATGAGCCAAAGATGCGCCCCACAGGCACAAAGGACAGCAGCACACAGGCAATGCCGATGACAAAGGGCAGCACCATCACGACCACCCGGCTCGCGCGTGCGGCAGGTGTCGGCGTATATGGATCAAGCCGCGCCATCACTCGGTGCCGCCAGTGCCGGTGCCCGTCACGATATCATTGGGCACAATTTCGCTGGGCGGCGGCGGCGCGCCGGGTTCGTCTTCGTCAGGGTCCGCCACCGGTTCCATAGTGGTGACGCCAACACCCGTTGTCGCAGGCTTGGCAGGCGTCACGGGCTTCACAGCCGCCGCCGGTTTCGGTTTTTGCGCAGCCGGTTTGGGCTTCACAGGCTCACCCGTCGGCACAACCACGGGTGGCGGCGCGGGTGGCGATACAATGGCCGGTCCCGTCAACGCCGCAGGCGGGTCCTGCCGCGGTACATCGACGGGGAATTCATATTTCAACACACGCACATAATCGAGCTGCTCACGGTTGGCAAAGCTCTGCACGCGCAAATAGCCATCGCTCGTCTGGATGACGAGGCCAATGGGAAGCCCCGGCGGGATCAGCCCGCCGTCGCCCGATGTCACCACGCGGTCGCCCGGCGCAGCGCTCGAAGTGGACAGCAAATATTCAAGCCGCGGCCAGTCCGTGTTGTCGCCCGCCAGCACAGCTTTGTAGTGACCGGGTTCTATCACCACCGGCAAACGGCTGTTGAGGTCGGTGAGCAGCAGCACGCGCGCCGCCTTCTCGCCGGATGAAACAATCCGCCCGATCAATCCGTCGGTGTCGATCACAGCATCACCGCTTTTGACCCCCTGCTCGCGGCCCGCATTCACAATGACCGTATCGACGAAGGGCCCGCCATTGTCGCTGACAACGCGGCCGCTCACATAATTGATGGAGGGGTCAATCTGCACATTGAGCAGCGCCTCATAGCGCTGCACTTTGGACTCAAGCTTCAGCGCCGTGTCCTTCCACGCCATCAGGCGCAGATTTTCCGCGCGCAAGCGCTCGTTCTCGTCAAACACATAGGCATATTCGTCGGTGCGCTCCACCACACGGCGGGCAGCAGCAACAGGACGCGAAGCGATTTCGAGGAGAGGGGCCGCCATGTCGGTAACGATCTGGCGGGCATTGTCGAAGACATAGGTTTCAGCGCGGCCCAGCAACAGCAGAGCGGCGGCCAGCGTCAACATGAAGACGAGCGAAATCCGGTGCGAAATCTCGCGGATCGGCATTGCTGAACGGTTCGGATCCATCACCAACTTTTAGCCGCTGCCCCTTCGGCACCGAGCGCCGACACCTTAAGCCCTTTCGGGCATGCGTTTATCCAACCAAGCCATTAAAGCCTATTTGGCTTAATAAACTGAAGACAAGACGTTTTTCATCGTCCGGATATGTTCCAGCGCCTTGCCCGTGCCGAGCGCGACGCAGGAAAGCGCGTCGTCGGCAATCGACACCGGCAGACCGGTCTCGTCGCGCAGCACCTGATCGAGATTGGCCAGAAGCGCCCCGCCGCCTGTCAGCACAATGCCCTTGTCCACAATGTCGGCGGCCAGTTCCGGCGGCGTCGCTTCCAGCGCCACTTTGACAGCTTCGACAATCGCGCCCACAGGCTCGGCAAGGCTTTCAGCGATCTGACGCTGGCCAATGCGGATTTCCTTCGGCACGCCGTTCATCAGGTCGCGGCCTTTGATTTCGATGGTCATGCCGTCGCCGTCAGCGGGAATGGCGGCCGAGCCGACTTCCTTTTTGATGCGTTCGGCAGAGGCTTCGCCAACGAGCAGATTATGGTGGCGACGGATATAGGCGATGATCGCCTCGTCCATCTTGTCGCCGCCCACGCGTACCGAGCGCGCATAAACAATACCGCCGAGCGACAGCACAGCCACTTCCGTGGTGCCGCCGCCGATGTCCACCACCATCGAACCCGTGGGCTCGGTAACGGGAAGGCCGGCGCCCAGCGCGGCGGCCATCGGCTCTTCGATCAGATAGACTTTGCGGGCACCCGCCGACAGAGCGGATTCCTGAATGGCGCGGCGTTCAACGGCAGTCGAGCCGGACGGCACACACACGATAATCTGCGGATTGGCGAAGGAGCGGCGGTTGTGCACTTTGCGGATGAAGTGCTTGATCATTTCTTCAGCGACTTCGAAGTCGGCAATCACGCCATCGCGCATCGGCCGGATCGCCTGAATATTGCCGGGCGTGCGGCCCAGCATCAGCTTGGCTTCTTCGCCGACGGCGAGAACCTGTTTCTTGCCGCCCTTTTCGATGATGGCAACGACAGACGGTTCGTTCAGAACAATGCCTCGACCCTTGACGTAAACGAGGGTGTTCGCCGTGCCGAGATCGATCGCCATATCGGCCGAAAACATGCCGAGCAGTCCGGAGAGCATGCTTTATCTTCCTTCAACAGTAATTCGATGATGCGCAGCGACTTTGCGCGCTCTATCGAGAGGGTAAGTGTTATCAACTATGGTGGCTAAAAAGTTAACGCGCCGCTTGATCCCGCCCTTTTTTGCCGCCTTTCCGGTCGTTTTGGACCGGCGGCGCAATCAAATGGACAAGTGTGGGTGAAATTCATATGTGATCCGCACACGAACAAATCAGAACCGCCCGGCATTTGCGTTTCGGAATCGCAAGGCGCAGCAACCAGAAAACTTGTACGCTGAAAGCTCTTACCCGCGCAACGGGAAAGACCTGATTTTACCGGCTTTTCAAGGGTTTGGGCGCAAGTTCGGTGACTTCGTATCCCCGCCCCTCAAGTCGCCCTCTGTGGCGCTTCACGGCCTCCACCAAGTACTCCATAACCGCCCTCACATGGGCCAGTTGGGCGAGGTCGTTGCGCGCCATCAGCCAGAGTTCGAGCGCACCCAACATATCTGGTCCAAAAACGCGGGTAAGTTCACTTTCCTGGTCGCCATAAATGCAGGGAAGCGCCGCCAGACCCGCGCCGAGCCGTGCCGCTTCTGCCCGCGCGGTCACGCTAGACGAGCGGAACGCCACACGCGCGGCCTTTTCGGCCCGCGACAGCCACCAGACCGGGCCTAAGGGCATTTCCGCATGGGGGAAACCGATAATGTCATGTCCGGCAAGGTCCGACATCTGCTGCGGCGCGCCTTTGGCGTCGAGATAAGCGGTTGAGGCGTAGAGCCCGTAGGCCATATCGCCCACTTTGCGCATCAGCATGTCGCCCTGTGTGGGCCGGGCGGCGCGCAACGCCACATCCACGTCCTTCAGCGGATTGCCGATACGCGGCGCACCGCTGCCGCCGCCGACACGCGGGTCCATCACCAGTTCCAGCTCAAGGCCGGGATGCGCGTCGCGGAACCCCATCAGCCCCGGCACGATAATGTGGGACGCAAGTATCTCGCTCGCCGACAGGCAAACCGTGCCGTCATTGCCCTCGCCCGTGGCCGCGAAATCGCGCGGCAACGCCGACAACCGCCGGTCCACAGGCTCCAGCGCCTCGACGAGCTTCTCACCCGCCGCCGTCAGCCGGTATCCCGTGCGCTCGCGTTCGAAGAGCCGCGATCCGAGATCATCCTCCAAAGATGCAACACGGCGCAGCACCGTCGTCGTATTCACGCCAAGCTGCTGCCCGGCGCCGGACAGGCTGCCCGCCCCCGCCACCGCAAGGAAATACCTCAGATCGTCCCAATTCATCATTGGACCCTCATTCAGCGCAAATGAGTCTTGCGCCAAATCAGGGTACGCCGGTTTGAACATGGAATAAATGCAGGATGACGAAAATCATGCTGCGGATATGCAACTCTCTGTCATTGCGAGCAAAGCGAAGCAATCCAGAACGGCGTGCGCCGAAGGAACTGGATTGCCGCGTCGCTGCGCTCCTCGCAATGACGATCTACTCCACCACCTTCACCCGTCCAGCCGCTTCCTTAGCCCGCGTCCGCGCCTCGGCAATGTCGCGCCCCCGCGCCACAGCCACGCCCATACGCCGTCGCGTGAACGCCTCCGGCTTACCGAACAACCACACATCGCTCTCAGGCACCTGCAGCGCCAGATCGAGCCCCTCGAACACCACGCCCACTGCCTCCACGCCGCCATAGATCACCGCCGACGCCGCAGGCGAGGCAATCTCGGTCGAGACCGGAAGCCCGAGTATCGCGCGGGCATGCAGCGCGAATTCGCTCTGCGTCTGGCTCGCCAGCGTCACCAGTCCCGTGTCATGCGGACGGGGGCTCACTTCCGAAAACCAAACCTCGTCGCCCTTCACGAACAACTCAACGCCGAAAATCCCGCGCCCGCCGAGCGCCGCCGTCACCTTGCCCGCAATGTCGCGCGCCCGCTCCAGCGCCACCTTGCTCATCGGCTGCGGCTGCCAGCTTTCCACATAATCGCCTTTCACCTGCACATGCCCGATGGGCGCACAGAAGGACGTTTCGATTTCCCCGTCGCGCCCCAGCGCCCGCACGGTGAGCAGCGTGATCTCATAGTCAAAAACAATCCGCCCCTCGACGATCACCAGCTGCCGCTCAACGCGCCCGCCCGCCATCGCATAGTCCCATGCGGGCTGCACATCTTCGGCGCTTTCGAGATAGGACTGCCCCTTGCCCGAAGACGACATGACCGGCTTCACGAAACACGGAAAACCAACCTTCGCCGCCCCCGCTGCCAGCTCTTCCGCGCTCGCCGCAAATGCATATGGCGATGTCGGCAGACCGAGTTCCTCAGCCGCCAGCGTGCGGATACCTTCGCGGTTCATCGTCAGCTGCGCGGCCCGCGCCGTCGGGATCACCACGGCCAGACCTTCCGCCTCGATCTTCGCCAACTCATCCGTCGCAATCGCTTCGATCTCCGGCACGATCAGATGCGGCCGCTCAAGCTCGATCACCGCGCGCAAAGCCGCCGGATCAGACATCTGAACCACATGCGAGCGATGCGCCACCTGATGCGCGGGCGCGTTGGGATAACGATCCACCGCAATCACCTCCGCGCCATAGCGCTGCAACTCAATCGCCACTTCTTTGCCCAACTCGCCCGACCCGAGCAGCATGACGCGTGTGGCATTGGGAGTGAGCGGTGTGCCGATACGCATGAAATTCTCCTGAAAATTGACCCCGCGATGTAGCACAACACGGTCCCCGCCGCACCCCTCACGCCCCTTGACCCACACCTCACCACATGCTTACATATGAACACCTATTCATATGTAAGCACCACTGCCCATGCCCAAATCCGCCAGCCTCCACGCCCTCCCCGCCGCCGCCCTCAGCGACGACAAGGCCATCGAGCTTGCCGATATGTTCCGCCTGCTCGGCGACCCCTCGCGCCTGCGCATCGTCATCGAGACGCTGGGCGGCCCGCAATCGGTCGGCGACATCGCGGCCAACCTCGGCCTCTCGCCCTCGCTCGTCAGCCACCACCTGCGCCTTCTGCGCGCCGCGCGACTGCTCAGCCCCGAACGCCGCGGCAAACAGATTTTCTACCGCCTCCACGACGCCCACATCGCCCATGTCATCGCCGACATGGTGGCGCATGTGCAAGAACCAGAACACGAAGCCGCCCACGAGGAAGACGCTGCACCATGAGCGCCCACAACCACGACCACGGCCATCACCACCACAGCGAAACAAGCGAGCGCCGCGTCGCGCTCGCCATGTGGCTCACAGGCTCTTTCATGCTTGTCGAAGCTTTCGGCGGCTGGTGGTCAGGCTCACTCGCGCTCATCGCCGACGCAGGCCACATGCTCACCGACACGGGCGCGCTGGCGCTCGCATGGCTCGCCGTACGCTTTGCCCGCCGTCCCGCCGACGGCGCGCGCTCCTTCGGCTATCACCGCGCCGAAATTCTCGCGGCCTTCCTCAATGGCGCGACCATGATCGCGCTCTCCGTCTGGATCATCTTCGAAGCCGCCCTCCGTGTCGTCGAACCCGTCGATGTGGCAGCCACGCCGATGCTCATCGTCGCCATCGGCGGCCTCGCGGTGAACATCGTCTCCTTCCTGCTCCTTCATGGCGCAGGCGACAGCCTCAACATGCGCGGTGCGGCAGTGCATGTACTGGGCGACATGCTCGGCTCCGTCGCCGCCGTTCTCGCGGCCATCATGATCCTGCAATCAGGCTGGATGCCGATTGATCCGATCCTCTCCGTCCTCGTCGCGCTTCTCATCCTGCGCAGCGCCTGGAGCGTGACGCGCGACGCCGCCCATATTCTCATGGAAGGCACGCCAGACGGGCTCGATCCTGCGACCATCGCGTCCGACCTCCTCGCCCATGTGAAAGACCTCGAAGACGTCCACCACGTCCACGCTTGGTCGCTCGGATCGTCGCGCCCTGTCGCCACGCTCCACGCCAAAATCGCCGATTGCGGCGACGCCGACACAGCCATATCCGCCATCAAATCCCGCCTCGGCTCGCAATTCGGGATAGCGCACGCGACGGTGCAAATCGAGCAAGGTAAATGTCCGGACAAGGATCACGGGCACTGAACCAAAAATTTAACTCTCCCCTTGAGAGAGGGGTGGAATTTTATTGTGCGCTCTCGCAATCCCACCCTACTCATGCAACCTTACAAATCGAATAGAATGCGAAACGAGCGATGAGTCCTGCATATAGGACAATGACCATAGATGCCTGATAGAAGCGACCAATGGCACTTGGAGATAGACCGCTGGTATTTGTGGCTTCTGGTCCCATTTTTTTTCGTTGCGGCCTTGGCTGTTGCCTTGATCTCAAAATTGTTTGGTATGAGCAATGCAAAGGCTCGCACTCCTCAGGAAGTGGTAGGTTACGTTCGAGATTTCATTGAAGGCACGGGCGGGGAATGGGACTGGGATGATTTCACGTCCATATCTATTGAAGATCCCAGACTGGAGGCCATCCGGATGGACGCAGAAATGGTTCATCTGCCTGCGGGACCAGAGCAAATTGAAGAGCTGAAGCAACTCCTCATCAGAGCAGAAGCAATCCGCCTAGAAGATTGGCGTCTGCGTGTCGCCGCGCCGCGACCAAATGAAAAGACAGATTGATGGCCACACGCCCCAAACTTGAAGACGAACGCGGCCTCCTCGACCGGCTTGGCGAATTGCGTGTGTTCCTCGAACTCGGCTCCCTCGGCCCAGCGCTCCCCGCCCTTCTGCGTGCGCCACACGGCGACGGGCATCCCGTGCTTGTCCTTCCCGGCATGCTGGCGAGCGACGGCTCGACCTTCATCCTGCGCCGCTATCTGAAAGCGCTCGGCTATCAGGTGCATCCGTGGAAGCTTGGCCGCAACTGGGGGCCCAGCACCGAAATCCGTCAGGGCATCCGCGACCGTTTCAAGGAATTGTCAGACCGCTACGGCCGCAAAGTCTCGCTCGTTGGCTGGTCACTCGGCGGCATCTATGCGCGCGAAATCGCCCGCGAATTTCCCTCGCTCACGCGTCAGGTCATCACATTGGGTTCGCCTTTCGGTGCGGGCTACCGTATCGAGGGTGAACCAAGCCCCGAGCTTGCCCAGCGCCTGCGTCCCGCCCCGCCTGTGCCCTGCACTGCCATCTATTCAAAATCCGACGGCGTCGTCCCGTGGGAGGCCTGCCTCGAAATCAAAGGTCCGCAAACGGATAATATTGAAGTGCAGGCCAGCCACATCGGCATGGGTGTCAACGCGCTGGTGCTCTGGGCCATCGCCGACCGCCTCGCACAAGCAGAAGGCCGGTGGCAACCTTTCGATCGCACCGGCCTCAGCTCGTATTTTTATGCAGAAACGAAGTAAGCGAAATTATTTCGCCTTCAGCACGCCCTGCGCGGTGTCTTCGTTGAATTCGCCGAAAAACTTGTATTGGCCCTTTTCAAGCGGTTCCAGATTGAACACACCCTCGCCGCCGCCCGCGATGATCTTTTCGAGATTGAGATCATAGCTTTCGAATTCTTCCGGCGTGGGGTCGAGGTTCTTCACCACGAGCTTAATTTCTTGTCCGGCAGGCACTTCCACCAACGCCGGTGTGAACACATGATCCTTGATCGTGATTTCAAACACCGGCACATCTTCGGCCAGCGCGCCCGTCAAACCAATAGCCAGAATCGCCGCTACGCCTGCCGCTGCAAAACCCATACGTTTCATTTTTAAAGCCAGTTCATTACCGTTGAAGAGGTATGAATTTGATAATTATTAGCAACTTCTGTCAACGGGCAATCTGCCGCGCCTTCACGTCCGCCAATGCTTTCACCGCCGCTTCAAAACCGACGCGCGGGCTCGATAATACGGGAACATTGAGATCGCCGCACAAGAGTGCCGCCGGTGCCATCGAGGCCTGCGCCAGCACCAACACATCGACATTGCGGGACGCCTCGGCAAGCCGCGCCGCAATGCCCGCGTAATAATCATCCAGCCGCCCCTCGCGGAACAGGGTCCACACGTCATCGAAAACGAAAGTCTTCATGGCGATCTCGCGCCCCGCCCGCGCGGCGGAAGACCGGATCAGCGTCTGCGTATTGGGCACAGTCGTCGGCACACAAGCCGCAACCCCGATGCGCCGCCCCGTCTGCACAGCGATGTCGGCCATGGCACGGTCAATACGCAGCATCGGCGTACCCGTCTCCCCGCCCAGCGCCTCGGCGCTCGCGCCCAACGTCGAGCAGGTGCAAACCACAACCCGCGCACCGCTATCAGCCAACGCCATCAGCACTTCCTGCGTTTTCATGTCGATAGCGTCAGTGACAAAACCGGCCTTCTCCGCCGCACTCAGCAGATCGTCCCGCACGGCATGCGCCAGCACCAGCCCCGGCGCAAGCTCTGCGCCCAGCGCATTGAACGTGTCGATATGCACAGCGGCCGTATGCAGAAAGGCAATATCTGTTCGCGCGGATGGTGAAGACATCTTCCTAATCCAGTTCCAAAACCAAAAAGGCCCCCTGCACTATCGCAGAGGGCCCTTTCAAAACCATGACTCTTGCGAGACAGATTAGTTCTTTTCCTTGTCCACGAGCTTGTTCGCGGCAATCCACGGCATCATGGCGCGGAGTTTCGCACCCACTTCTTCGATGGGGTGGGCTGCGGCGGCAGCGCGTGTCGCCTTGAAGCTTGTCTGGTTGACCTTGTTTTCCAGCATCCAGTCGCGCGTGAACTTGCCGGACTGAATGTCGGTCAGGCAACGCTTCATTTCGGCTTTTGTTTCCGCCGTGATGATGCGCGGGCCGGTGACATATTCGCCATATTCGGCCGTGTTCGAGATCGAGTAATTCATGTTGGCGATACCGCCTTCATAGATCAGATCGACGATCAGCTTCACTTCATGCAGGCATTCGAAGTAAGCCATTTCCGGCGCGTAGCCAGCTTCTGTCAGCGTTTCGAAACCGGCGCGGATCAACTCGACCAAGCCGCCGCAAAGCACAACCTGCTCGCCGAAGAGGTCCGTTTCGCATTCTTCGCGGAACGTCGTCTCGATGATGCCGGCACGACCGCCGCCATTGGCGGACGCATAGCTGAGACCCACGTCATGGGCATTGCCCGACGCATCCTGATGCACGGCGATCAGCGAAGGCACGCCGCCGCCCTTGAGATATTCCGAACGCACCGTGTGGCCGGGACCCTTGGGGGCGACCATCAGCACGTCGATATCGCTGCGCGGCTCGATCAGGTTGAAGTGAATGTTCAGACCATGCGCGAACAGCAGAGCGGCGCCCGGCTTCATGTTGTCGTGAATGTCATCGCGATAGATGTCGCCCTGAAGTTCGTCAGGTGTGAGCATCATCAGCACGTCGGCCCATTTGGCGGCGTCAGCAACGGTCATCACTTTGAGGCCAGCGCCTTCGGCTTTTTTCGCCGTGGCAGAACCGGCACGCAGCGCAACGGCCACTTCCTTCACGCCACTGTCGCGCAGGTTCAGCGCATGGGCATGGCCCTGGCTGCCGTAACCGATAATGGCGACTTTTTTGCCTTTGATGAGGTTCACATCGGCGTCGCGGTCATAATAAACGCGCATGGGTCTCGTCCTTTTCGTATCCGTCAAAAACTAATGGTCTTCACATCGCTTCCGGGCCGCGCGCAATGGCGACAACCCCGGTCCGCGACACATCCACAAGGCCAAGCGGCCTCATCAATCCTACAAAAGCGTCGATCTTGTCCGGCGCGCCCGTCACTTCAAAAATGAAAGACGTGTGCGTCGTGTCGATCACGCGGGCGCGGAACGCGTCCGACAGGCGCAGCGCTTCCACGCGGCGCTCGCCGGTTCCGGCCACTTTCACCAGCGCCATTTCGCGCTCGATGCCCGGCGCTTCCACCGTCAGGTCAACGACCTTATGCACCGGCACCAGCCGGTCGAGCTGCGCTTTGATCTGTTCAATCACCATCGGCGTGCCGGAGGTCACAATGGTAATGCGCGACGTATGCCCCGCATTGTCCACCTCGGCCACGGTCAGGCTCTCGATATTATAGCCGCGACCCGAGAACAACCCGACGACGCGCGCGAGAACCCCCGCCTCGTTGTCCACGAGGACGGCAATTGTGTGCCGTTCGATTGTCTTCTCGGTGCTCATGCGCGTCTCTGTATTGGGATTAAAGGTGGTTGTGAAGGGTTTTCGGTGTCGCCAAGCAGGATTCACTCCAAATTCCGCTCAAAACCGGCCTTTTCCCCTCTCCCGCTTGCGGGAGAGGGAGGGGCCCGCTCTTGCGGGAGGGTGAGGGTCTGCCTTAAACCAGCATCTTGCCTTCCGCCGACACAGCAGGCTCGTCCGCCCCGTCGCTCAGGATCATCTCATTATGCGGCGCGCCGGACGGGATCATCGGATAGCAATTTTCCATCTTGTCTACGAGGCAATCGAAAATCACCGGACCCTTGGTGTCGATCATCTGCTGGATCTTGCCGTCCAACTCCGCGGGCGTCTTGGCGCGAATACCCGTCGCGCCATAAGCCTCGGCGAGCTTCACGAAATCCGGCAGGCTTTCCGAATAGGAATGTGAATAGCGGCCACCATGCAGCAACTGCTGCCACTGGCGCACCATGCCCATATATTCATTGTTCAGGATGAAAATCTTGACCGGCAGCATGAACTGCACAGCCGTCGAAATTTCCTGCATGCACATCTGGATGGACGCTTCGCCCGCAATGTCGATGACCAGCGCATCGGGATGCGCGATCTGCACGCCGACAGCGGCAGGCAAACCATAGCCCATCGTGCCGAGGCCGCCGGATGTCATCCAATGGTTCGGCTTTTCAAAATGATAATGCTGGGCCGCCCA